>NZ_JAUZUQ010000008.1:0-262807 GCF_031844105.1 Acidovorax sp. PRC11
GTGCTGGCGGTGGCCGCCGGCGGGGTGTGGTGGGGCATGCACCTGGGCGCGCAGCCCGTGGCCGTCCCGCACACGCCCGAGAACGAAATCATCACCGAGCGGGCCGAGCCGGCGGCGGTGCCCGTGGCCATGGCCGCCGCCGCCTCCGAGCCCGCTGCGGCGGCCTCCGCGGCGGTGCCGACGGAGCCGGAGGCTCCTGCCAGCGCGGCAGTGGCGGCTGCCGCTGCCGCGGCCTCCCGGGCTGCCGCGGTGTCGCCGGCCTTCGTCGTGGCTTCCGCGCCGAAGCCGCCGCGCCCGCCGGTCCGCAAGGCCTCCGAGGCCGTGGTGGTTCCAGCGCCGGCGCCCGTGCCGGCCGCGCCGGCCCCCGCCGTCGCTGCACGGCCCGCGCCCCGCGTCATCGGCCCGGACGAGGCCTGCGCCGATTCGGGGTTCCTGGCCCGGCCGATGTGCATCCACCAGGAATGCCAGCGGCCCGCCGTGGCGAACCACCCGCTCTGCGTCGAGAACCGCCGCCGGCTCGAAGCCGAGGAGCGCCGGCGCCAGCTGCAGCCGCAATAAGCCCGGGTTGCCAGGTGCGGACGGAATTTCATATAATGGCGGGCTTCGCAGCGAATTCCCAGGTCCCGCGGCGAGGCATGCACCCCACCTAAGAGGCTTCCATACAGAGAAGCACCGACCGTGGAAAAGGACCGCCAAACCCTCTTTTTGTGAAGAGAAAACTCATGTCCACTTTCAGCGCAAAGCCCGCTGAGGTCGTGCACGAGTGGTTTGTGATTGACGCGACCGACAAGGTCCTCGGACGAGTAGCCAGCGAAGTTGCTCTCCGTCTGCGCGGCAAACACAAGGCCATTTACACGCCTCACGTCGATACCGGCGATTTCATCGTCATCATCAACGCCTCCAAGCTCAAGGTCACCGGCACCAAGTCCCTGGACAAGGTGTACTACCGCCACTCCGGCTATCCCGGTGGCATCACGGCGACGAACTTCCGCGACCTGCAGGCCAAGCACCCCGGCCGCGCACTCGAGAAGGCCGTCAAGGGCATGCTGCCCAAGGGCCCCCTGGGCTACGCCATGATCAAGAAGCTCAAGGTCTACGGCGGCGCGGAACATCCGCACACCGCTCAGCAGCCCAAGGCGCTGGAAATCTAAGGAGCCGACATGATTGGTGAATGGAACAATGGCACCGGCCGTCGCAAGTCCAGCGTCGCCCGCGTGTTTCTGAAGAAGGGTTCCGGCAAGATCACTGTGAATGGCAAAGACATTCAGCAGTACTTCGGCCGCGAAACCTCCATCATGATCGCCAAGCAGCCGCTCGTGCTGACCAACCATGTCGAGACCTTCGACATCCAGGTCAACGTGCACGGCGGCGGTGAGTCCGGCCAGGCCGGCGCCACCCGCCACGGCATCACCCGCGCCCTGATCGACTACGACGCAGCGCTGAAGCCCGCACTGAGCCAAGCCGGCTTCGTGACGCGCGACGCCCGTGAAGTCGAGCGTAAGAAGGTCGGTCTGCACTCCGCACGCCGCGCCAAGCAGTTCTCGAAGCGTTAATCTCCGCTTTTCGCTGCACCCGGCCGGAAGTTCTCCCAGAAGGAGTGCTTCCACCACGAAAAACCGCCATCATTGGCGGTTTTTTGCATTGGGACGACCGCTTTTCTTGGAACGAAAGGGACCCGGTACATGCGACTCAAGCTGCTGCGTCGCCGGCTCACGGTGAGCGCCCCGCGCGTGGCCATCCGCAGTGCCATGCCCTGGCCGCTGCGCTGGATGGCGCTGGCCGTGGTCTTCGGCCTGTGCGCGGCCATCGCCCTCTGGGCCTTCGAGTTCGGCAAGAGCATCGCGGGGCTGGACTCCCGCTCGCGGGACGAACTGGTCGCGCTGCGGCAGGAGGTGGCCCGGCTGCGCGAGGAGACGCGCGTACGCGTCGATGCCTCCAGCGCCGAGGGTTCCCTGCTCACCGCCGAGCGCGCGGCCCTGGAGCGCGTGACGGCGCGCGTGCGCCAGCTCGAGGCCGACAACCGGACGCTGCGCGACGACCTGGGCTTCTTCGAGAAGCTGATACCGGCGGCCAGGGCGGACGGCGTCAGCATCCGCGGGCTGCAGGCCGAGCCCATCGGCGCCGGGCAGCTGCGCTGGCAGGTGCTGGTGATCCAGCCCGTGCGCAATGCCCCCGAATTCAAGGGCCGGCTGGAACTGCTGGTCGAAGGGACCCGGGACGGACGGCCGTGGACGCAGCCGCTGCCCGGCGGCGGGCAGGCGCTGCAGTTCGAGCACTACCGCCGCGTCGAGGGCGTGTCGGAGATCCCGGCGAATGCCGTGGTAAAAACCGTGACCGCGCGGGTTCTGGAGGGGAGCGCGGTGCGCGCCGTCCAGCACTTCCCGGTGGAGTGAGGTGAGTCCTGGCGCGCGCCTGCCGTCCCGGCGATCCCTCCGGCCATGCCGCAAGGAGATTCCCGCCATGTTTTCCCGCAAGAAGCAGCCGCCCATCAAGAGCCTGATCGCGCATGGCACCCGCATCAACGGCGAGGTCGTCTTCGCCGAAGGCCTGCGCATCGACGGCGAGGTGGCGGGCGACGTGCGCGCGCAGGATGGCGAGCACCCGACGATCCTCGTCGTGTCCGAGTCGGCGCGGGTGGAAGGCGCGGTGCATGCCGCCCACGTGATCATCAACGGCACGGTGGTGGGCCCGGTGCACGCGGCCGAGCTGCTGGAGCTGCAGCCCAAGGCCCGGATCACCGGCAACGTGCACTACAAGGCGCTGGAGATGCACCAGGGCGCCACCATCGCCGGCCAGATGAGCCCGACCACGGTGCTCATCGAGGAAAAGCCCACACTCAAATTGGCGTCAAAGGCGGGCTGAGGAGCGCGAAAACGCCGTTGCAGTACCATCGAAGGCCAATTCCTCCTTCAACCGGAGAACACCCCATGAGCGCAGTAGCCGAGAACGTACAGACCGAAATGCCCGCCCCCATCGTCTTCACCGACAGCGCAGCCGCGAAGGTGGCCGACCTGATCGCCGAGGAGGGCAATCCCGACCTGAAGCTGCGCGTGTTCGTGCAGGGCGGCGGCTGCTCGGGCTTCCAGTACGGCTTCACGTTCGACGAGATCACGAACGAGGACGACACCACCATGACCAAGAACGGTGTGTCGCTGCTCATCGATGCCATGAGCTACCAGTACCTGGTCGGCGCCGAGATCGACTACAAGGAAGATCTGCAGGGCGCGCAGTTCGTGATCAAGAATCCGAATGCCACCACCACCTGCGGTTGCGGATCGAGCTTCTCGACCTGATGCGCCGCTGACGCGATCCAAGCCGCCCGAGGGCGGCTTTTTCGTTCCCGAACCATCCCCCGACCCGTCCATGCCGCCGCCCAGCGCCTCCCCCGAATTCCCCGTGCCTCCGGCCCAGGCCCCCGCGGACCGCCGCATCCTGCTGTGGATCGTGGCGGTGGGGTTCTTCATGCAGACGCTGGACGCGACCATCGTCAACACGGCGCTGCCGGCGATGGCGGCGAGCCTGGGCGAGAGCCCCCTGCGCATGCAGTCGGTGATCGTCGCCTATTCGCTCACCATGGCCATGCTGATCCCGGCCTCGGGCTGGCTGGCCGACCGGTTCGGCACGCGCCAGGTGTTCCTCTTCGCCATCGCGGTGTTCTCGCTGGGCTCGCTGGCCTGCGCGGCGTCGCGGCACCTGAACGAGCTGGTGGCGGCCCGGGTGCTGCAGGGGCTCGGCGGCGCGCTGCTGCTGCCGGTGGGCCGGCTCGCGGTGCTGCGCACCTTTCCGCGCGGCGAATTCCTGGAGGCGATGAGCTTCGTCGCCATCCCGGGGCTGATCGGCCCGCTGCTGGGCCCCACGCTCGGCGGCTGGCTGGTGCAGAGCGCCTCCTGGCACTGGGTGTTCCTCATCAACCTGCCGGTGGGCGTGGCGGGTTTCCTGGCGACCGCGCGGTTCATGCCCAACCTGCGGGCGCCGGAGATCGACGGGTTCGACATCGCCGGCTACGCGCTGCTGGCCTTCGGCATGGTGTCGATCTCGCTGTCGATCGAGGCGGCCGGCGTGGTGGGGCGCGGCGGCGCCGCGGCGCTGGGCGTGGGCGGGCTGGTGGCGCTGGTGGTGTATTGGCTGCATGCTGCGCGGCACGAGCGGCCGCTCTATTCGCCGCAGCTGTTCCGCGTGCGCACGCTGTCGGTGGGACTGCTGGGCAACCTGTTCTGCCGCCTGGGGAGCGGGGCGATGCCGTTCCTGATCCCGGTGTCGCTGCAATTGCTGCTGGGCTATTCGCCGCTGCACGCCGGCCTGATGATGCTGCCCACGGCCCTGGCCGGCATGGCCATCAAACGGGCAGCGACGCCGCTCATCCGGCACTACGGCTACCGCAACACGCTGGTCGCCAACACCGTGCTGCTGGGGCTGATGATGGCCAGTTTCGCGCTGCGCGATCCGTCCTGGCCGCTGGCATGGCAGGTGGTGCAGCTGGCGGCGTTCGGGGCCGTGAACTCGCTGCAGTTCTCGGCGATGAACACGATCACCCTGAAGGACCTGGACGGCGCGAGCGCCAGCAGCGGCAACGGCCTGCTCTCGATGGTGCAGATGCTGGCCATGAGCCTGGGCGTGGCCGTGGCCGGCGCGGTGCTGTCGGAGTGGAGCCAGGCCTACGGCGGCGCGCAGGTGCCCGGCGCGGTGCTGCATGCGTTCCAGTCCACGTTCCTGACGGTGGGCTTCATCACGGTGGCGTCGGCAGCCGTGTTCTGGCAGCTGCCGCGGGAGGCGCGCATTCCGCCCAAGGAAGGGCCCGAGGTGTCGGGCCAGGGGTGATGCCAGCCGGCAGCAGGGTTCAGGCGGGATACAGCGCGCCGAGAACCCGCGGGCCGGCCGCACCCGTCACCTGCGGCAGGTTGCCCGGCAGGCGCTGCAGGGCGCGGCGCGCCAGCCAGGCGAACGCCGCGGCTTCGACCTGCTGGGAGGGCAACCCCAGCGCGTCGGTGGCATATACCCGCACGGCGGGCAGCAGGGCGGCCAGCCGGCGCATGAGATACCCGTTGCGCGCGCCGCCGCCGCAAACGGCCAGCTCCGTGCCGCCCTGGCCATGGGCATCGACGGCGAGCGCGCAGGCGCGGGCCGTGAACTCGGTGAGCGTGGCCTGCACGTCCACCGGGGCCGGTGCCGGCACGGGCAGCGCCTGCAGGTGCGCCTGCAGCCAGTCGGCATGGAACAGATCGCGGCCCGTGCTCTTGGGTGGAGGCGCGTGCAGATAAGGCTCGGCCAGCAGCCGGTCCAGCAGTTCCGGAACGACCTGTCCCTGTGCCGCCCAGGCCCCGTCGGCATCGTAGGGCCGCCCGGTGTGACGGTCGCACCAGAGGTCCATCAGCGCATTGCCCGGCCCGCAGTCGAAGCCCAGCACGCCGCCGTCCGCCCCGAGCACGCTGAGGTTGGCGATGCCGCCGATGTTCAGCACGCACACCGCCGTGCCGGCGCGGCCGAACACGGCCTGGTGGAAGGCCGGCACCAGCGGCGCCCCCTGGCCGCCCGCCGCCACGTCGCGGCTGCGGAAATCCGCCACCACGTCGATGCCCGTGCGCTCCGCGAGCAGGGCGGGGCTGCCCAACTGCAGCGTATAGCCCGTGCCATCGAACATCCCCGGCCGGTGCCGCACCGTCTGCCCATGCGCGCCGATCGCACGCACGTCCGGGGGCGCCAGCCGGGCTGCGCCGAGCAACCGCCCCACCACCTCCGCATAGGCCCGCGACAGCGCATTCCCCGCCAGCGCCGCCCGGTGCAGCTCATCCGCCCCGCCCGTGTTCAGCGCCAGCAGCTCCGCCCGCAGCGCCTCCGGCAACGGCGCCGACTGGAACCCCACCACCCGCAACCGATCCCCCTCGAACTCCACCAACGCCCCATCCACCCCGTCGAGCGACGTGCCCGACATGAGTCCGATGTAGCGTTCAGTCATCGAAGGAGGCGTCATACGGCTGGCGAAAGGAAGAGAAGAACGGCAAGAGACTGCGACTGTCCTCCGGTTGGGCATGCAAACGGCATGAAAGCCACCGCGGCCCCAGGCCAGCAGACGCCACGGAACCGGCTCCGCCGGGCCGTAGGCGTCGTCCCCCTTCCCGGCGAAGCCGAGAGAAGGGGGAAGCGGCGAAGCCGCTCAGGGGGATGTACCTTCTACTGCGCGCTGGCCTGCAACACCTGCGACGCGGCCGACAACTGCACGCGCATGTTGGAGGCCAGGCGTGCGAACGCGGCGCGCGATGCGGCGGACACGGGCTGCGCGGCCTCGCTCTGCTGCGCGATGGTCATCGGGTCCTGGTGCTGGCCGTTCACGCGGAATTCGAAATGCAGGTGGGGCCCCGTGGCCCAGCCCGTGGCGCCGACGGCACCGATCGTCTGGCCCTGCTCCACCGACTGGCCCTTGCGCACGTCGACGCGGCTCAGGTGAGCGTACACGGTGACGTGCTGGTTGCGGTGCTGCACGTAGACGACGTTGCCGTAGCCGTTCTGCACGCCGGCGAACTCCACCGTGCCGTCGCCGACGGTGCGCACGGCCGTGCCGGTGGGGGCCGCGAAGTCCGTGCCGAGATGGGCGCGCCACTTCTGCAGGATGGGGTGGAAGCGCATCTTGAAGCCGCTGGTCACGCGCGAGAACTCCACCGGCGAGGTGAGGTACGCGCGGCGCATGCTCTCGCCCTCGAGCGTGTAGTAGGCGCCCTTGGTGGCGCCGGGCTCCTGG
This sequence comes from Acidovorax sp. PRC11, assembly GCF_031844105.1. Lineage (NCBI taxonomy): Bacteria > Pseudomonadati > Pseudomonadota > Betaproteobacteria > Burkholderiales > Comamonadaceae > Acidovorax > Acidovorax sp. PRC11. The sequence goes on from NZ_JAUZUQ010000008.1 coordinate 6,734, forward strand.
AACCAGACGGCGTCGTAGGTCTTGCCGTTGTTGTGGAACTCGGCGCTCAGCACGCGGCCGCTGCGCAGCGGCTCGCCGTCGGCTTCCAGCGTCTCGTACACCACCGAGAAACGGTCTTCCTTGCGCAGGGCGCGGTGGAAGTCGATGTTGCTGGAGAAGACTTCCGCGAGCTGGATGGCCACGCCATCGGGAATGTTGGAGGCATCGGTCGCCGCGAACAGCGAGCTGCGGATGATGCCGCCGGCCAGGCGGTTGCCCACGGTGAGCGGTGCCGTCTCGATGCGCGAGGCGAACGTGCCGCCCTGGCGCTCGACCACGAGGCGGCGGAAGCTGCCGCTGTCGTCCTGCACCCAGCGGGCGGTGAGCTTCACGAGGCGGTGGTCGTCGGTCGTTTCGGCGGAGACGGAGCGGCCGCCGCGGCCCAGCAGGGTCTGGCGCACCTGCCCGTCGCCGCGCAGGAAGGCGGCGGCCTCTGGGTCGGCCACGCCCAGGCGCTGCAGGATGGCCTCGGCCGTATCGCTGCTGCGCGTCTGGTCGGTGCGGTAGAGGGAATAGCTGGGAATGTCCACCAGCGCGGAGAGCGGCTGGTCGGCCGCGAGGGATTCGACGGGGTACTCGACGATCGTGCGGGGCAGGTCGCCCGGATCGGGTGCGAACGACGCCACGGCGAAGGCGCCACCTCCGCCGGTGAGCAGGACGGCCGCGACGGCGGCGGTGATGCGCTTGGGATGGGTCTGGGCGAAACGCGAGAGCCGGTCCAGCAATGCGAGGCCGGCGGATGTCAAGCCGTTGTTCAAGAGTCTGTACCCCAGGGTGAAGCGCATGCAGGCCCGGAAGGGCGGCATGCGCGGAGTGTCTTTGGTCGCAGCGGGATGGCGCCGGGCCGGAAGGCGGAGCCGGCGGGCGCACTAGAATTCCGCTGCAAAGGTGGCAGGAAGTATAGCCACCGACCTACTTGGCGAACTCCGTAAAACCCTTATGAATCAATCCGCTGTTACAACATTCCCGGTCACCGATGGTGTAGGACGGGCGCTGGAGGTGTCGTTGCGCGGGACCGAAGAACTGCTGCCCCGGGAGGAGTGGACACGCAAGCTCGCGCGCTCCGAAGCGACGGGCGTTCCCCTGCGCATCAAGCTGGGGCTGGACCCCACGGCGCCCGACATCCACATCGGCCACACGGTGGTGCTCAACAAGATGCGCCAGCTGCAGGACCTGGGCCACCAGGTGATCTTCCTGATCGGCGATTTCACCACGCTGATCGGCGATCCTTCCGGCCGCAACTCCACGCGCCCGCCGCTCACGCCCGAGCAGATCAAGGCCAACGCCGAGACCTACTACACCCAGGCCGCCAAGGTGCTGGACCCGGCGCGCACCGAGATCCGCTACAACAGCGAATGGTGCGCGCCGCTGGGTGCCGCGGGCATGATCCAGCTGGCCGCCAAGTACACCGTGGCCCGCATGATGGAGCGCAACGATTTCCACCAGCGCTTCACGGACGGCAGCTCGATCAGCCTGCACGAATTCCTCTACCCGCTGCTGCAGGGCTACGACTCGGTCGCCCTGAAGAGCGACCTGGAGCTCGGCGGCACCGACCAGAAGTTCAACCTGCTGATGGGCCGCCACCTGCAGCAGGAATACGGCCAGGAGCCGCAGTGCATCCTGACCATGCCGCTGCTGGTGGGCCTGGACGGCGTGGACAAGATGTCCAAGTCCAAGAACAACTACATCGGCATCACCGAAGACGCCAACACCATGTTCGCCAAGGTGCTGTCGATCTCCGATACGCTGATGTGGGACTGGTACACCCTGCTGTCGTTCAAGAGCCTGGCCGAGATCGCCGCGCTCAAGGCCGAGGTGGCGGGCGGCCGCAATCCCAAGGACGCCAAGGTGGCGCTGGCCAAGGAAATCACCGCGCGCTTCCACAGCGCCGCCGCCGCCGACGCGGCCGAGCAGGACTTCATGAACCGCAGCAAGGGCGGCGTGCCCGACGAGATCCCCGAGGTGGCCCTGGGCGGCGCGCCGCTGGGCATCGGTGCGCTGCTCAAGCAGGCCAACCTGGCGCCTTCGACCAGCGAGGCCAACCGCCTGATCGACGGCGGCGGCGTGCGCGTGGAAGGCAGCGTGGTGAGCGACCGCGGCCTGAAGCTGGAGGCCGGCACGTACGTGGTTCAGGTGGGCAAGCGCAAGTTCGCCCGCGTGACATTGAACTGAGAAGGATCAGTCCAGGTCGTCGTTGAGGTCCGGGTCGGGCACCTCGCCGACGGCCTCGCGCGTGAGCTGCGCCTCGCGCAGCAGCCACTCGCAGAATGCCTTGATCTCCGGGCGCTGGCCGCTGCGGGGGCCCACCATCAGCCAGTACACCAGCGGTGAGTCCAGCCGGTAGCCGGGCAGGACCTCGACCAGGTCGCCGGTCGCCAGCGCATCGGCGATGAGCGGCATGCGCGCGAGGGCGAGGCCCTGGCCCGTGAGCGCAGCCTGCACGATCTGGTGGGCATAGTTGAAGTACAGCCACCGCTTGGGCTGCAGCTTGTCCTGGCCGTTCCGCTCGAACCAGCGCCGCCACGTCAGCCATTCGAGGTGCATCGTGCGGTGCGCGTCGCCCGCCTCGATGAGCGTGAACTGCGCCACGTCGGCGGGCTTGCGGATCGGCGGGCCGCTCTTGAGCAGCCAGGGGCTCGCCACCACGGCGAGCTGCTCGCCGAACAGGCGCTGCGCACCGTACACCTGCGAGCCCGGGACGGCATAGCGCAGCGCGAGGTCCACGTCGGCGGTTTCCAGATCGACGGGCAGGTCGCTCGCGTCGATGCGGATGTCGATGTCCGGGTTGTCGCGCTGGAATTCCTCCATGCGCGGAATCAGCCACATGGACGCGAAGCTCGCCCAGGTGGTGATCGCCACGCTCTTGCGGCCGGCCGTCTGGCGCACGAGCCGCACGCAGGCATCCACCCGCTCCAGTGCCGGGGCCACCGCGCGCTGCAGCTGCGCGCCCGCGCTGGTGAGTTCCACCGCCCGCGTGTGCCGCAGGAAGAGCGGCACACCCACCTCATCTTCCAGCGCCTGGATCTGCCGGCTCACGGCCGACTGGGTCAGCGACAGTTCTTCGGCGGCGGCGCGGAAGTTGAGGTGCCGGGCCACGGCGAGGAATGCGCGCCAGTGCCCGACCGCCACGGGCCGGGTGCGCAGGTGGGCGACGGGGGCGGGAAGGTTCATGGCGGCACGAAGGCAAATGGCATTGATGAAGGCGGCGCATGAAATTATGGCCGCGTTTTCATTGGACCGACGGGGTGTCCGCGAAAGAAACTCCTTCCATCTCAAAGGCTTGAGTGCCACAGGAGTCCGATCATGCAGCCGTCATCCGTTCCGCATCCGCAAGAATGGCCGCCCCGCGCCGCGACACCGACGCACCGAGATGGAGTCCATAGGCGGGCGGGCCACTGGCACCTGGCATGCGGCCAGGCCGTGGGCCTGCATCCGCGCCGCGGTGGCCGGCTGTCCATCGGCCAGGGCGCCGTGTGGGTCACCGTATCGGGGCCTGGGGCCGCTGGTGGCGACCAGTTCCTGGGCGAGGGCGAAACGCTCCTGGTCGCGGCAGGCCAGCATGCCGTGCTGGAGCCCTGGACCGGCGGTGGCCGCGCCCCGGCGGCCGTGGCGTTCACCTGGGCCGAAACCGGTGGGGCGGCGCGTTCGCCGGTGCGGACGGCCGGTGGCGAATTCGTCACGTCCCTGCGGGAGTCATGGCGCGCGCAGAGGGCGGTGGCGGCGGCGTTGCTGGGGCTGGGCCGGGCCGTGGCGGGCTGGATGGCCGGTCGAGCCCGCGGGGATGCCGTCGTGCCGGGGCATTGATGCGGCCTGCGCATGGAACGGGGCCGGTTTGCGCATTGATGCGAAAGGCGCATGGATGGCGATGCCGCTCTTCATTGGACGCAACCCATCCCCCAGAAGCACAATGGTTGAAAAATCAGGGTTAACCAGGGGATCAAGATGACCGCATCACAAGTTCTGAATTTTCAACAATCGCCCGCGCGCGACCGCTCTGCCGGGGCCGAGGTGTACCGCCTGGACGCGGGTTGCGCGCACAGCCTGCGCCCCCGGTCGCCGATGGCGCTGCGCATCGCCTCGGGCCGCGCATGGGTCACGGTCGACGACGGCCCGCAGGGGGGATGCGATCTCGCGCCAGGCGACATCTTCCTGCAGGCAGGCCAGACGTACTGGATCGCCGCCGGCCAGCATGCCGTGATCGAGCCGCTGGGGACCGAGCCCGTGCGGTACCGGTTCGACGCGGCGCGCGCCGTGAAGGGCGAGGCGGCTGCCGCGCACGGCGCGATGCCGGCCCGCGGACCGGTCGGCTGCGCCTGAACGGCTACATCTCCAGATCGACGGCGAGCGACTCGAACGCGGCCAAAGCGTGGTGGCCTGCCAGCGACTCCATGCGCGGCAGGGCATCCTCGTCCTCGAGCGTGCTGAACGCCAGGCTGAACCGCTGGAAGCGCCGTCGGTCCAGGGCCGCCTGGTGCAGCACTTCCATGCCCGTGTGCCGGGGGTCGGAGCGGATGCGCTCCACGAGCGAGAGCAGCGGGCCGCGCGGCCCCTCGAGCTGCTGGCAGAAGCGCTGGCCGTCGAACACGAGCAGGCCGGTGATGCCGTCGCGGATGTTGGAGAGGCGCGCACGCGCCGCTATGGCGGCCACGATGCCTACCGGCTGGCCGGGCGCCAGTGTGCTGACGTAGAGCACCTCGTGGAGGGGGGCCGTCAGCGGGGGGGATGAAAGGGTCATCAAGAGCCCACTGTAGGGTGGGCGGTGTGTGAAGGCAATGTCAAAAGACATAGCGCAGCAGCGCGGCCATTGCCTAGAATCGCCGCCGCGTTCGCCAACGCGTTCGCCTCCTCACCATCATTTCTTCCCTCGCATTCCTGGCCCCATGACCACCGATGCCGTTCCCGCGCGGGCCTTTCACGAGGCCCCGCGCGATTGCCATGCCTGCCGCCTGCGCCAGCGCACCCAGGCCTTCACCCCGGTCACGGACCAGGAGCTGGACTTCATCCAGGACTATCGCTGCGGCGTCGAGACGGTGAGGGCGGGCGGGGCGCTGATCCGCGAGCGCCAGACGGGTGCGCGGCTCTACACGCTCTACAGCGGATGGGCCTTCCGGTACAAGACGCTGTCGGACGGCCGCCGCCAGATCCTGAACTTCCTGTTGCCCGGCGACCTGGTGGGGCTGCAGCAGGAGTTCTCCGACACGGCGCTGCATGGTGTGGAGGCGGTGACGGACTGCTCGTTCTGCGCCTTCGACACGGATGGGCTGTGGTCGCTGTTCCGCGAGCACGCACGCCTGGCCTACGGGGTCACCTGGCTGGCCGCGCGCGGCGAGGGCATGGTGGACGACAACCTGCTCACGGCCGGGCGGCGCACCGCGATCGAGCGGGTGGCCGTGCTGCTGGTGCATCTCTACCGGCGGCTGGACCGGCTGGGGCTGGCCGAGGGCGGAACGGTGGAGTTCCCGATCAATCAGCAGCACATCGCGGATGCGCTGGGGCTCTCGCTGGTGCACACCAACAAGACACTGCGCCGGCTGGCCGACATGGGCCTGCACGAGATCTCCGGCGGCCGGCTGCGTCTCATCAACCCGCGCGCGCTCGCGCGCATCGCCGAGTACTACGACGCCATCCCCCGGCCGGTGCCGCTGCTTTGATACGGGTACGGATACGGACTCGGCATCACGGCGATCACCGCGTTGCTGCGCCTTGCCGTGCCGCAGCACGGTCCGCGGCTTCGCACCTTTTCTCGCTCTGGTGGTGAATCCTCGGGAAGCTGTGGCGCGGATAATGGGCTGCTCCCACCTCTCTCCTGATCTCCCATGAGCGCACTGGACATCATCATCATGGCCGCGGGCAAAGGCACGCGCATGAAAAGCCGCATTCCCAAGGTCCTGCAACGCCTGGCGGGCCGCCCGCTGCTGGGGCACGTGCTCGGCCAGGCGCGCGGCCTGCAGGCGCGGCGTGCCGTCGTCGTGACGGGCCATGGCGCGCCCGAGGTGGAGGCCTTCCTCGTGCGCGCGGCCGATGGGCTGGACGTGCGCTGCGTGCGCCAGGAGCCGCAGCTGGGCACCGGCCATGCCGTGCAGCAGGCGGTGCCGGCGCTGGCGGGCGACGGCACGGTGGTGGTGCTGTCGGGCGACGTGCCGCTCACGCGCGCCGACACCCTGCAGGCGCTCGTGGCCGCGGGCGCGGGCGGGCGCCTGGCGCTGCTCACCGTGACCCTGCCGGACCCGTCGGGCTACGGCCGCATCGTGCGCGGCGGCGACGGCGCGGTGCGCGGCATCGTCGAGCACAAGGATGCCGATGAGGCGCAGCGCGCGATCGACGAGGTCTACAGCGGCATCATGGCCGTGCCCGCGGCGCTGCTGGCCGGCTGGCTGGCGCGCCTCACCAACGACAACGCGCAGGGCGAGTACTACCTCACCGACATCGTGGCCATGGCCGTCGCCGACGGTGTGCCGGTGGTGGCGCACCGCATCACCGATGCGCTGCAGGTGGCGGGCGTCAACAGCCCGCTGCAGCTCGCGGAGCTGGAGCGGGCCCACCAGCTCGGCCAGGCGCGTGCCCTCATGGAGCAGGGCGTGCGCCTCGCCGACCCCGCGCGCTTCGACCTCCGGGACGATGCGCGCACCGGCGCGCGCGGCGAACTCGCCTGCGGCCAGGACGTGGAAATCGACGTGAACTGCATCTTCGCCGGCCGGGTGGAGCTGGGCGAGGGCGTGCGCATCGGCGCGCACTGCAGCATCGCCAACGCCCGCATCGCCGCCGGCGCCGTGGTCCATCCGTACACCCACATCGACGGTGAGCAGCCGGCCGGCGTGCAGGTGGGCGAGGGCGCGCTCATCGGGCCGTTCGCGCGGCTGCGGCCCGGCGCGCAACTGGGGCGCGAGGTGCACATCGGCAACTTCGTCGAAGTGAAGAATTCGCAGCTGGCCGACGGCGCCAAGGCCAATCACCTCGCCTACCTGGGCGATGCCACGGTGGGCGAGCGCGTGAACTACGGCGCGGGCAGCATCACCGCCAACTACGACGGCGCGAACAAGCACCGCACGGTGATCGAGGCCGACGTGCACATCGGCAGCAACTGCGTGCTGGTGGCGCCCGTGACCATCGGCGCCGGCGGCACGGTGGGCGGCGGCTCCACGATCACCAAGAGCACGCCCGCGGGCGCCCTGAGCGTGGCGCGCGGCAAGCAGATCACCAAAGAGAACTGGCAGCGGCCGGCGAAGCTGCCCAAGGCATGACGCAGGAGCACCGCGCCGGCGCCCCCGGGCCCTCCGGGCCAGGGACATCCCCGTACGACGGCCTGGATGCGCCCGTGCTGCGCGCGCTGCTGGCCGAGCGCGACCGGGCGCTCGCCGACATGGCGGCCGCGCACGACGAGTTCCTGCATGCGGCCTCGCACGATCTGCGCGCGCCGCTGCGGCACATCGTGTCCTTCGGCCCGCTGGTGCGGGAGCTGGTCGAGGACGGTGCGCAGGGCCTGCCCGCCGGTGCGCGCGAGGAGGCCTGCAGTTTTCTGGGCACCATGGACCAGGCGTCGCGCCGCATGGGCCGCATGCTCGACGGCCTGCTCGCGCTCTCGCGCATCGGCCGCGCGCCGCTGCACTGGGCGCTGGTGGATCTGAACGGATTGCTGGCGGGCATGCCGCCGGCGCTCGCCGGCGAGGCGCCCGGCCGCGACGTGGAGTGGCGCATCGCCCCCGGCCTGCCGACGGTGGCGGGGGATGCCGCGCTGCTGGGCCAGCTGTTCGCCGAGCTGCTCGGCAATGCGCTCAAGTTCACGCGCGGCCGCACGCCGGCGGTCATCGCCATCGACGGCGACATCGCCGAGGACGGCGCCCCCCGATTGACGGTGCGCGACAACGGCACGGGGTTCGATCCGGCGCGCGCCGGCATGCTGTTCGGCGTGTTCCAGCGCCTGCACCGCGATGCGGATTTCGACGGCATGGGCGTGGGCCTCGCCAAGGCGCGCGCGATCATGCAGCGCCACCGCGGCCGCATCGGCATCGACGCGGTGCCCGGCGAAGGCTGTACCGTCGTGCTGGCATGGCCGCCCGGCGGCGGGCAACCGACCTCGGCCTGAGCCGGTGTCTTAGAGGGGCTAACACGACCCTTCTGGCGTCGTTGGCGCATCTTGTCGTACTGCTCGTACTGTCTGCGATGCAGCGCCTAGCCAGAACCGCTTCGCTGGGTCGTGTTAGCCGCTCTCAGGAAGTGTGGGTGCCGTGCGGGCCGTGCGCGATGGCGTTGCGCCCGTGGCGCTTGGCCTGGTAGAGCGCCGCATCGGCCGCGTCCACCCAGTCCCGCACGCGGAGGTGCGCGGTCTCCATCGAGGCGACACCGATGCTGCAGGTGAACCGCAGCTCCGGCATGCCCTGCAGGCGTGCCTCCTGCACCTGCGTGCGGATGCGCTCGGCCACCACCCGGGCCGCCGTGCAGTCCTGGCCCGGCATGATGACCGCGAACTCGTCGCCGCCGTAGCGGCCGGCGCAGTCGGTGGCGCGCACGTTGGCGCGCACCACGCGGGCCACGGCCCGGATCACCTCGTCGCCCACGCTGTGCCCCCAGTGGTCGTTGATGTCCTTGAAGTGGTCGGTGTCCAGCATCAGCAGGCTGGTGGGCGCCTTGTCGGCGTGGAAGCGGCCCAGCGCGGCTTCCGCCTGTTCCTGCCAGTGGCCGCGCCCGTACAGGCCCGTGAGCGCGTCGATGCGCCGCAGCTCTTCGAGCTGCTGGTTCTGGTGGGACACCTTGCGGATCAGCCGGTAGCTGGCCAGGCTCACGGACAGCGAATGCAGCACCATGACGGGCAGACAGGCCAGGATGACCGCCATCGAGCTGTGCGGATCGAAGCGCAGGCCGGTGGCCGCGGCGCTCGCCAGCCCCGCGATCGCCATGCCCGGCAGCGAGCGCGCCCACAGCCCGCGGACGCCGCAGATGACCTTGTCCTGCATCGTCAGCAGGCACAGCAGCAGGCTGGGCAGCAGATCGAAGTGCATGAGCGGCACCAGCGATGCCACGAGCGCGGAATCCACCAGCAGATTGCGGACCTCGGCGCGGTAGGGGTCGGCGCTGCGCCCTGCCAGCACGAAGGCCAGGTGCGGCCATGCCAGCGTGACGGATGCGGCGAACGCCCACTCCGCGGCGGAGGCGCCGTGCTCCCACAGCACCGTCGCCACGGCAATGCCGCCGAGCCCCATGCCAAGGACGCGCAGGGGGTAGATGCGTTGGCGCAGCGGATGCTTGGCGGTGCCCATCGAAGCTGGAGGTGTGGAATGGCGGACTCGACTCTACCGTATGGCCTGGCGCCGGTGCACCGGGCGTTGTCCGGGACGCATTGTCCCTTCAAGTGCTGCGCACGAGTGGAACGCGCGTGTCGAACTTGGCGCGCTTGACGCCGAAGAACGCCTTCACGTTGCGCACGTTCGCATCCCCCGTGAAGAGCCGCTGGGTGAGCGCCAGGTAGCCGGGCATGTCCGGGGTATGGACCACCAGCATGAAATCCGGCCCCGGCGCCACGCGCCAGCACTGCTGCACCGCCGCGTCGGCCACGGCCCGCGCTTCGAAGGCATCGAGCAGTTCCGCCCCCTGGCGGTCCAGCGTCACCTCGACGAAGGCCGTCAGCCCGTGGCCCTGCAGCTGCGCGAGCCGGTCGGGCCGCAGGATCGCCACCTGCCGCTCCACCAGCCCGAGATCGTGCAGCCGCTTGGTGCGGCGCAGGCAGGTGGGTGGCGACACATGTGCCAGTTCGGCGATGGCCTGATTGCTCAGGCTGGCGTCCGTCTGCAGCAGATCGAGCAGCCGCAGGTCGGTACCGTCGAGTTCAATGGATTGCATCTATTGGTTATAGATGAAATTTTATTTCTCCATCAAAAATACAAGAAATAAAAGTCCAATCCGGATCAGAAATCGATCTCAAATTTTACGGAGCCCTGCCTACGATGGCACCCGCTCCGAACCTCTTACCCAAAGGACATCACCATGTGCGGCATCGTCGGCGCGGTCTCCACGCGCAACATCGTTCCCATCCTCGTGCAGGGCCTCCAGCGGCTGGAGTACCGGGGCTACGACTCCTGCGGCGTGGCGATCCACGACGCCAGCCTGGGCACCACGCCCACCGGCGGCCTGCGCCGCGCCCGCAGCACGGCGCGCGTGGCGGAACTGCTGGAGCAGGTGCGCACCGAGCACGTCGAAGGCGCCACCGGCATCGCCCACACGCGCTGGGCCACGCACGGCGCGCCGGCCGTGCACAACGCGCACCCGCACTTCAGCCACGGCTCCGGCCCGGACGAGCCGCTGCGCCTGGGCCGCGTCGCGCTGGTGCACAACGGCATCATCGAGAACCACGAGGCGCTGCGCGCATCGCTGCAGGCCCGCGGCTACGTGTTCACCAGCCAGACGGACACCGAGGTGATCGCCCACCTCGTGGACAGCCACTACAACGGCGACCTGTTCCAGGCCGTGCGCGCCGCCGTGGCCGAACTGCATGGCGCCTACGCCATCGCCGTGATCCACAAGGACGAGCCCCACCGCGTGGTGGGCGCGCGCGCCGGCTCCCCGCTGATCCTCGGCGTGGGCGAGGGCGAACACTTCCTGGCGAGCGATGCCATGGCGCTGGCCGGCGTCACCGACCAGATCGTGTACCTGGAAGAGGGCGACCTCGTCGATCTGCAGCTGGGCCGCTACTGGATCGCCGGCAAGGACGGCCAGCCGCTCGACCCCGCCAGCCGCCCCGTGCGCACCGTGCTGGCCCACAGCGGCGCGGCCGAACTGGGCCCGTACCGCCACTACATGCAGAAGGAGATCTTCGAGCAGCCGCGCGCCATCGGCGACACGCTGGAAGGCGTGCGCGGCGTGGCGCCGGAACTCTTCGACGGCGCCGACGGCACCTCGGCCTGGCGCGTGTTCAAGGAAGTCGATTCCGTGCTGATCCTGGCCTGCGGCACCAGCTACTACAGCGGCTGCACGGCCAAGTACTGGCTCGAATCCATCGCCGGCATTCCCACCCAGGTGGAGGTGGCGAGCGAGTACCGCTACCGCACCAGCGTGCCGAACCCGCGCGCGCTGGTGGTGACGATCAGCCAGTCCGGCGAAACCGCCGACACCCTGGCCGCACTGCGCCATGCGCAGGGCCTGGGCATGCAGCACACGCTGACCATCTGCAACGTCGCCACCAGCGCCATGGTGCGCGAATGCAAGCTGGCCTACATCACCCGCGCGGGCGTGGAGATCGGCGTGGCCTCCACCAAGGCCTTCACCACCCAGCTCGCGGGCCTGTTCCTGCTCACGCTGGCGCTGGCCCAGGCGCGCGGCCGCCTGAGCGAAGAGCAGGAGGCACGCCACCTGCAGGCCATGCGCCACCTGCCCGTGGCCCTGCAGGGCGTGCTCGCGCTCGAACCCCAGATCATCAACTGGGCCGAAGACTTCGCGAAGATGGAGAACGCCCTGTTCCTGGGCCGCGGCGTGCACTACCCCATCGCCCTGGAGGGCGCGCTCAAGCTCAAGGAGATCAGCTACATCCACGCCGAGGCCTACCCGGCCGGCGAACTCAAGCACGGCCCCCTGGCCCTGGTGACCAGCAGCATGCCGGTCGTCACCGTGGCGCCCAATGACGAACTGCTGGAAAAGCTCAAGAGCAACCTGCAGGAAGTGCGCGCCCGCGGCGGCGTGCTCTACGTGCTGGCCGACGCCAAGACCAACATCGACCCCTCCGACGGCATGCACGTGATCCGCATGCCCGAGAACTATGGCGCGCTCAGCCCGATCCTGCATGTGGTGCCGCTGCAATTGCTGGCGTACCACACGGCGTGCGCGCGGGGGACGGACGTGGACAAGCCGCGGAATCTGGCGAAGAGTGTGACGGTGGAGTGAGGCGGGGGCTCGCGGCCCCGGGTCCTTTAATTGACTAAAGTTGTGGACTTTCTCTAAACATAAACGCGAAAGTTGACAATTGTTTTTTGGTTGTGGACTTTTTCGACAAATAAGAATCAGAGGCGCTAGCGATGATCTGTACTGACTCCAAAAAATAAAGTGCGCCGGATGCAAACAAAGTCTGTCGGGGAAATTCCGCATTGGGAAATGAATACCGCCTCATGTGAGGCGGTTCATGTATCGAGGGATGTGTGCGGTGCCGTGTGCTTCAGGCTGCCTGCGGTCACTCGACGGGAGACCTGACCGCTGCATTGAATGCCGCAAACCGGTCACTGAGCGTCGAGGCCCCACTGCCGTCCATGATCCGATTGGCTAAAAGGGGCTCGCCGTTCAGCTTGGCCCTAGCTCGCAGGTATCCCGAGCAGCGCGGACCACTTCTGGCGCGTTCATGAGGGTCTCCGCTATGCCGCGGCTTCACGATCTGTGTGTGAGAAAGCGCCTGGGGAACCGTGTAGACCGGACGAGCGGGCACACAGGCATCGTTGAATCGACGCCACCAGCTCTCAGCCACCTGCGTAGCCATGTACGGCTCCATCAGCCAGAGCAGCAAGATCTCGACGCCTGTTGGTGAACTGGAAGATCAAAATCTTCAAAACTTGTTCTGCGATCCAATGGCAAGGTTGCAGGCAAGTTGCTGGACCGCCGTCAAACCCCGCTATGGATAGAGCACATGAGTTGGCCGGTCACCAAGATGCCGCCTACTGTCATCGAGCTGCGTCGTGTTCAAGGCATAGGTTCGAAGCAGCCATCTTGAGTGCCCGCCTATATCTCCGCCCACTTCTGCGCGGCCATGCAGGCACAGCCGATTGTTCACGAGCAGAACGTCTCCCGGCTCGATCGCCACAGGTTTGGCAATCTCGCCGCAAGCCGTTGCGAAATTCTCAGCTGCTATTTCTGCTGTCCCACCGGGTTCGGTTGGGGACACATTGGAGTGGCTAAAACGAACCTGAGGTTGCCCCTGAAAAGTGGAGTTCTTAACCCTTGTTGAAAATACCGACAAGGAGTTGAGCAATGAGTGACAAGCAAGTGCGTGCGCAGTACACGCGGGAGTTCAAACTGGAGGCGGTTCGGCAGGTGCGAGCTGGCCAGGCGATTGCGGTGGTGGCCAAGGTGCTGGGCATTCCCAAGGCCAGTCTGGGCAACTGGGTGCGACTGTCATCCAAGGGAGAGCTGAACGACGTTGGCAGCGCCGACAAGGCGACCAAAGTCTCGCCCGAGCAGATGGAGATTGCCCGGCTGCGCGCCGAGAATGCTCGCCTTCGCATGGAGCGCGACATCGCAAAAAAAGCTGCGGCGTACTTCGCGCAGGACACGCTGCGAGGTACGCCTGGATTGACCAAATGAAGTACCGTTACCCGGTGAGCGTGTCCTGCGGGGTGCTGGAGGTCAGCGCCAGCGGGTACTTCAACTGGCTGCGCCGGCGAGAGGATGGTCATGGCCGCAGCGGCCCTGGCCGACTCTACAGCGATGAAGCCCTGCTGGCGCACATCCGTGCCATCCACGCCGAGGTCAAGGGCGAATACGGCTGGCCACGCATGCACAAGGAGCTTGTGGCCCGAGGCATCCGGGTGGGCAAAGACCGGGTTCGCAAGCTCATGCAGCAGCACGGCATCAAGGCCAAAACGAAACGCAAGTTTGTGGTCACCACCGACAGCCGCCACAGCCTGCCGGTGGCACCTGACCTGGTGCAGCGGCGCTTCAACCCTGAAGCTCCCAACCAGCTATGGAGTGGCGACATCACCTACATCCAAACCGACGAAGGCTGGCTGTACCTGGCCGCCGTCATCGACCTGTTTAGCCGCCAGGTGGTGGGCTACGTCAAAAAGGCTCTCTTGCGGTTGCAAGATCCCCACGCCATGTAAGCCAGCAACATGCGCGGCGCCACGAGCGTCGTCGTGAACGTAAGGGGCCACTGCCGCCCAGCACAGTTGCAAAGGCAACAGTGCGATGAGCAGAGCGAGCAGTTTGGAGCGCATTCGAAAATTGTAGTGGCGCTGCCCGAGAACCTTCACTGCGAACGGCCGCGCCCATACAAAAAATGGCAGAAATCAGCCCAACGGAGAGAACTGGATAACGCTGAGTTTGCGCGCAGATTACATCTCTGTAAGGTAGCCCCATCGCAGTCGAAATTCGTTGACCTTGAAGCCACTACAAGCTTTCAAATAGACCCATCACTAAATGCACAGGAGGATGTGATGGGTTTATTCGACAAGCTTTTCAGCGGACATCACGGCGGTGGCCGCGGCCACCATGGCGGAAATTACCGAGACAGCGACCACAATCGCGGCTATGGCGATGGATCCAACACCCAACGACCAGCGAACCTCATTGCGTGCCCGAGCTGCAGTGGCGCTAACCAGCCAGGAGCAAGGTTCTGCCAACAATGTGGCACAAGCATGGTTGCAACGCAGTGCGCAAAGTGCTCTACGGTATTAGCACCCAACGCAAGATTTTGCGGTTCCTGCGGTCAGGGCAGAGGATGACGGAATCCAAATTGCTGCATGGCTAGCGCTGGAGCCGGGCTTGGGCCGGGCCCGCTGTTCCTTGGATAACGGTATCCAGGGCAGGATCTCGGTCAATCCGCTATGACACTACACGGAGCAAGGCGAGCAACATGCCATTGAAATTTCTTCGAGAGATCGAGGCTGGCACGTTGCCAAAGCAGATAACGAAGCCTGGCGACATCGACTTGCTCCGTCTGCTTTTGCACGCAGGGATGATTGAAGCAGAACTACCGGACGCAGCCGGCTCGGGCTTGGCAATGGTTAACCGGGTCACCGGCTTCGGTCGTGCATGGCTCGCTGCTGATGAAAGCAGTGCAAAAACGTCGATTCCTTCCTCAGCACTCAGGGCTTGATTGCACGGCGCATCAACGTGGCCCTTTGTAATTGGATGCCGCGGATACATGACGAACTTGTAATCTCTCGGTGCGCAACTTGTCGGCATACGGTCAGCAGACTGTCACACGTGCAATGTAGAGCGCCTGACGGTTGGTGCGGTCTGCAGAGCACGCCGATTCAACCAAGGAGAATCTCATGGCAGTTCGTACCGTACTCACCGCCCTTTCTTTCGTAGCCCTTGCAGCGCCCGCGATGGCAAGCAGTGTCATTCACCCTGCGCCTACTGAACTGGGCTACACCACCCATCCAGAACATGCCGAGCCTGGCAAGTCGCGGGAGCAGGTTCTCGCCGAGATGGACCAATCCAAGAAAGAGGGTACGTGGCAATACCACCGCTTCGGTGCACCAGTTCCAGCGAAGGGCAAGGCGATGACTCGCGAAGAAGTGCTGGCAGATCTGGAACGCTCCCAAAAGCACCCCAGTTGGGCTGCACGTCGTGTTGGTGCACCGGTCCCTGCCGTTCCCGCACCCTGACCCGGACACGCGTTGATTGCCCGTCAAATCCTTGTGATCGGGGTTTGACCGGCGACTCAGGGTTGAATGTCTGGGTCTATGCCACAGTCTTCATCACTACAAGGCCGATCTCGGTCGTTCCATTGACACTCGCTGCCGTGGTGCGACCTCCGTGCATGCGCGCAATCGCCGAGGTGATGGCCAAACCCAGGCCATGATTCTTCTGCCCATGTTCGCGAGAAGCAGAGGCGCGAAAGAATCTATCAAACATCCGCGCAAGGATCTCAGGTGACACCGTTTCGCCCTGGTTCGCGACGACCAGACTTACCTCTTTGTCTGACACTGCGGCTATGCTCACCTCAACCTCGGTGCCAGATTTGGCGTACTGCGTGGCGTTGCTGATCAGGTTGGAGACGGCACGCCGGAGCAGCGGTTCATCAAAATGGCCTGTACTGTCGCCTGCGACCTTCAGACGCAGATCAGCATCCGCCAAGGCTGCCTCGTGGTATTCAACGACCCTTTCGACAACTGCAGCGAGACTTGGAACAAAAGAACGTCTAGCGGTGGCGCCCCTATCTGCCTGCGACAGGAACAGCATATCGTTGATGATGCCAGTGAGGCGGTGTAGCTCCTCAAGGTTGGAGGACAGCACATCCGCCATATCGAAATTCCCCGGGTGACGCAGCGCAAGTTCATTGCTGGCGACGAGGATTGCTAAAGGAGTCCGAAGCTCATGTGAAACGTCTGCGTTGAATCCTTCGAGTTGGGTGTATGCAAGATCCAACCGGCCGAGCAGGCCGTTGAACTGCTCCACGAGAGGAACAAGTTCTGCGGGCTGGCCAGCACCATCCAAGCGCGGACGCAAATTGTCCGCGGACAAGGACCTCAGTTGGTGCGCAAGCCGTCGCACAGGAGCCAGACCGTAGCTCACGATGGACATGCCTCCGAGCGAAATGACGAACGTGCCCACGACAGCAGCGATCGCCAACGTGATGGCAAGTCGATTCAGGTGCTGGGCATCGGAGGAGATGTCCATTGATAGGTCGACGTTGAACGCCGGGCTCTTGTCATCCGCGGGCTGCACAGCGAACACCCGCGACACCCTCTGCGCGCTATCAGTATCCGGGGCGGCTTTGGGGAACACCAGGTCACCATCCTGGGTGCGCACGATCAGGCGAAAATCCTCGTGGCCTATGAGGAAATCGCTCAGCGGGTGCTCCTGCGAGCTTTCTTTGGCATGCTCGTCGATGTTGCTCAACAAGTGCCTGACGATGGCCTCTTTCTGAGCCAGGGTTTCTATCTGGCGTGCGCTGAGATTGTGGGCGGTGACCAGGTAGACGACGAGGCAAACGATGCCCAAGCCCACCAAACTCTGCACAGCGAGCCACAACGACAGACGAGCGCGCAACGAGTGCGCGCGCAGCGCGGGGTTCATTGCTGTCGGTCCTCCATCACATAGCCCATGCCACGCACTGTGTGAAGCAAGGTCTTGTCAAAGGGCAGGTCCATCTTCGTGCGCAGACGTCGAATTGCCACCTCCACCACATTAGTGTCGCTGTCGAAGTTCATGTCCCAGACCTGCTCCGCTATCTCAGTGCGAGAAAGGACTTCGCCCTTGCGGCGCAAGAACAATGCGAGCAGCAGGAACTCCTTTGCCGTGAGTTCAAGCCTCTGGCCTGCGCGTGTGGCCTTGCGACGTATTAGGTCGAGTTCAAGGTCCGAGATGCCCAACACTGTCGGTTCGCCGGCATCTCTGGCACCGTGCGCTCGGCGAAGCAGCACCTGCACGCGGGCAGATAGCTCTGAGAAGGCGAAGGGTTTGACCAGATAGTCATCAGCACCGGTTTGCAAGCCGCGCACCCGATCCTCGACGCTAACCCGCGCGGTGAGCATCAAGACGGGAGTCTGCTTCGTCTTGCGAAACGCCGTCAAAAGCGTGAATCCGTCGTAAGCGGTCAATAAACTACGCCCTTGCGCGTGGTGGCGGAGCCGATGCGCGCAGAGCGCTCTACGATGCGCCGAGCTCGATGTTCCGTAAGCGCTCTATTGACCACGCCCTTGCACTCGGGTGCCCGTTGAGGCAATGAATGTTCTCTCGGCGTGGTGCGGTCTGCGACGCGCGAGAATCTGGGTCAACGCCGCATTTCACATTCAGTTGATGACAGACCCATTTGCTCCCTTGTCCGAGGAAGAGTTCGAAGAACTCGACCACTTTCTGCTGTTCGGCGTTGACACGGAAGAAGGCATGACCATGGACATGGTCGATGGGTTCTTGCACGCCATTGCGGTCGGGCCGACGACCGTACATCCCAAGCAATGGCTGCCCAAGATCTGGGGTACCAAGGAGATGATGCCTCCGATGGGTTCCGTCGAAGAGCTGAACCACATGCTGGGCTTGGTCATGCGCCACTTCAACACCATCATTGCCGGCCTGGGGGATGACCCCCGGGAGATCAGCCCGTGCTGGTCAACGATGGCCTACGACGGTGACGAGCGTGAATACGACGACGCAGAATCGTGGGCGTACGGCTTTGTCCAGGGGATGAGGCTTTGCTGGAAGGACTGGCAACCGTTGCTGTCCACTCCCCAAGGGCAAGTTTGGTTCAGACCCATTGCCCTGCTGGGCGAAGACGACTATTGCGTGGATCAGGACGAACTCACCCGAACACCGGCCATGCGATCGGAGCTGGCTCAACAAATCCCGCCGGCTGTTCTGGACATGCACGCTCACTGGCTGCCACTTCGGCTCGCTGTCTATCAGCGGGAGATGGCCAAGTCGATGCAGCCCAAGGTGGGGCGCAATGATCCGTGCCCTTGTGGGAGCGGGGCGAAGTTCAAGAAGTGCTGTGGTGCTGCGGCCGATTTGCACTGAGCCATCTCGCGCCTCGAACTGTCAGGCGGTGGATCACCGCGCCAGTCGCCAGGGCAGCAAGGCCTCGTAGTCATCGACGGTCCTGGCCCGTGGAAGTGCCACTAGCAGCGAGCGCAGGTACTGGTACCCATCAACGCCGTTGACCTTGCAGGTCTCCAGCAACGAGTACAGGTTGGCGCTCGCGTTGGCGCCGGCCACGGTGTCGGCGAAGAGCCAGTTGCGTCTTCCGATGACAAACGGGCGGATCGAATTCTCGCAGCCGTTGTTGTCTATCGGGTAGTTGCCGCTGGTGACGAAGCGCTCCAGCTTGGCCCACTGCGAGGACAGGTAGTGCAGCGCCTTGCCCAGCAAACTGCCTGGCAGCACCGCATGAACGTTGGCCAGCAGCAAGGCCTGGATCTCTTGCAGCACGGGCACACTGTTGGCTTGGCGGCTATGCAGCAGCGCATTCGCATCCAGCCCTTGCTCTTTGGCCAGGGCCTCCACGCGGTAGAGCTTGCCGATCAGCGCGATGAACCTGGCCGCCAATTGCTCAGCCCCCCGGTTGGCTTTGGGCAAGGCCTGCAGCGCGTCATTGAAGTAACGCCGGCAATGTGCCCAACACCCGATTTGCACGAGCTTGTTCGCCAAGGCGATCTTGTTGTAGACCTCGTAGCCGTCGGTCATCAGCACGCCGCCCTCGCGCGCACCGACGTACAGAAGCTGCGCCGCCTCTGTGCTGCGTGAGGGTGAGTAGGCGAACAGGCGTATGGGCGGACCTGTGCCGCTGGCGCCTGAACCATCGGTCATCTGCGCCCACATGTAGCTCTTGGACTGGGCGCTGCGACCGGCCTCCTTGAGCACCTGAATCTCGGTCTCGTCACCGAAGATCAGCGGGGCGTCCAGCACCCGGTCGCGCAGCAGGTTGATGACGGGCTGCACCGCCTGGCCCACCCGCACCACGCTGGCGGCCATGGTGTTGCGCGAGAGGTCGCGGCCTCCGAAGCGCCCCAGCAAGGCCGCCTGGCGGTACAGCGGCAGGCCGTCCACATACTTGGAAGTGATCACCCAGGCCAGCAGGCCTTCGCTGAACAGCCCCTTGGGGATGACTTGCTCGGGCTTGGCCGCCAGGCGCAGCGTGCCATCGCAGCACGGGCAGGCGTACTTGACCCGCTCGTGGCGGATCACGCGCACTTGTTGCGGAATGATGTCGAGCTGCTCGCTGGCCTCCACGCCAATCTCCCGCAGCACGGCACCGTCGTGAGGACAGACACGCTCGGATTCGGGCAGTTCGTGGCGCACCACCTCGCGCGGCAGGGCTGGGTCCAGCGGCTTGCGCCCGCGCTTGGTCCGTTTGTGAGCGGGAACCTCGACAGTGTTGTCGTCGGCCTCGGTTTCTTCCTGGGCCGGCTGGGTTGCCGAGCCGAGCGCCTCGGCCTCGTTGAAGAACATGTCCTTCTGGTGGCCTGCGCTGGCCTCGCTCTTGGCGGCGAACAACTGGCGCTTGAATTTGTTGAGCTGCTCCTTGAGCAGGTCGCGCTCGGCGCGCGTGATGCGCAGCTCACCAGCGAGTGATTCGCTGGTCTGGGTGGCCTGGGCCAGCGCCTTTTGCAAGGCTGCAAATTCTTCGGCGGTGGGCATGTGAACCATCGCCTGCTTCGATCTGCTTGTCGCTCAGGCGGTTCCTTGTGCTGGGGATTTTGCGGCAAATATTCTCAGCAGTGGCATTGCTCATTTCGGCAGCACCAGCCTCACGCAACGCGCTCGTAGAACCGCTGTGGGTGTCGCTGTGTGACCGCCAGATCAATGCCATCAAGCAACCAGTGCAGTTGTTCCACCGTCAGCGTCGGCACCACCGCCTCGTCCGGCCAGATGAAGCGGTCTTGCTCCAGGCGCTTCATCAACAACCAGAAGCCGTTGCGCTCCCAGACCAGGATCTTCACCCGGTTGCGCTGGCGGTTGCTGAACACATACACCGCCGCCGCGAACGGGTTCATGCCCAGGGCTTGCTCCACCAGGATGGCCAAACCGTTGATGCCCATTCGGAAGTCGATGGCCGGGCGGTGCAGGTACACCGTCAGCGTGTCGTCGAGCCGGAACATGGCAGGCGCCCCAGAAGTTCAAGGACGGGCAGCAACCCACCCGGGTCTGCATCGCTGAGGTCGATCTCCACCCCATTGGGCAGTCGGGCGTGCAGGCGTGTCTTGACCTCAGCGGCGGTGACGGGAGATGCCTCGGGGGCCGCCAGCCGCAACGGCACAAAAGCACTGGTGCTGGCCATGGCCACGGTCGGCAGGTTGGCACGACTTGCCTTCAGGTCCGAGCCCATGCTCTGGGTGATCCAGCGGCGCAGCAAGTTGGCGTTGATGCCGCATTGCAGCGCCATGCGCGCCACCGACACATCCGGCTGCAGGCACGCCCGCACCACCTCGGCCTTGGCCTGCGGGTCGTACACGGCACGTCCATCGTTCTTGCGCCCCGTGACCAGGCGCCTCACCACCTCTGCATCGATCTCTGACATACGTGTCCACCTTGTTCTACATGGACACGTAGCTTCCCCTCTCAGACGCTCTGTGGGAAGACGTAGTTGGCGGATCGCTTACAATCCGTCAATGCCGGGCAGCATGCCATCCAGGATCAGGAGGTCGTACGCACCCTCCAGTGCCATATGCAGCCCATCAACACCGTTGTGAACGATATCGACGTTGTACCCCGCTTCGCCGAGGCCTTTTTTGAGGTACTCGGCGAGCTTGATTTCATCTTCAATGACCAAGATTTTCATGCATTGATTCTCCCGGAGATCGATCGCAGCATCGATTACAAATTCGTAATCTGAGTGTTTGCAACTTGTCCCCCCTGCCTTTTTAGAGTTCGCTGAAGGTCGTCGCACGTTGTGAGGACCATATCAAAAGGCAAACACCATGAACAAACAGACAAAACTCATTCTCTCGCTGACTGCCGCAGCCTTTCTGGCCCCAAGTGCAGCGATGGCCTCGTCCCTGTATCACGACGCAGGTGGCGAAATCGGCGCAACAACTAATCCGAGCCACACCTCCGATGACCTGATGCGCGGCGAAGTGCAGCGGACGGTTGACGCTGCACGCAAAGACGGATCGCTGGCCATTCTGTCTCGAGGAGGTGTGGTGCCGACCAAGGCCACTGAACCGGCAAAGACCCGAGAGCAAGTCCGCAACGAGTTTCTCAGCATGACGCCGCAGGAGAAGGCCAAGCTGAAAGAGATGCATGGCGGCTGATCTGCCGCACACCAGGTGCACCGACGGAATAGGTGCTCCCTGCGTGACCTCCATCGCGTCACGGTAGACCTACTGCGATAGCCAACCTTCACTTGAGTACATGCGGCCCATTGTGGGTCGATCCACCGTACTGATCAATGCCCTCGACACGAGATGAGCTTTAGACAGCGCGGCTTCGCGGAGCCTGGGCGATGGCCCACTCGTTGGGGGCAGTTGCTCCTGCGACGCCCTTCAATGGCAACAGAGAGTTTGGTTTTGTGGATCAGCGTGTACGTCGCGCTGGCCTACAACGGCTCTTTCCTGAGGGCGACCACGACTGGCCGCAGTTGGGAGGCGACAGAAACATGGTTTTTTGTCGGCGCACTGGTAATTTCATTGATTGCGCTGCACGGGCTGATCTTCAGCATCGCTGTGGCCAGGTGGAGCGTTCGCCCTCTGCTCACAGCATCGGTGCTGGTTGCAGCTTTTGCAACCTTCTACATGCAACGCTACGGCGTCTATTACGACCCAAGCATGCTGCGCAATGTGCTGCGGACAGACACTGCTGAAGCCAGCGAGTTGATCTCATGGAGCTTGATCGCTCACGTCTCGCTGTACTCGGCAGTCCCATTGTGGGCGATATGGCGCGTTCGCCTCACACGAACTTCCCTATGGCGCGCCGTCCTGCGGCGCATTGCCTTCAGTGCCTTCTGCGCGGTGGCAGTCGTGGCGGCTGTTCTCCTCATCTTCCAGGACTTCTCTGCGTTGATGAGAAACCAGAAGGAGTTGCGCTACCTGATCACGCCGGCCAACGTGATCTACTCGACAGCTCGCGTCTTATCGACCGATGCCGAGAGGCCCAAGATCAGGCAGTCCGTCGGCTTGGATGCGCGCGTGGCAACGCCATCGAGAACCCAGAAGCCTAAATTGCTCTTCATCGTCGTGGGAGAGACTGTGAGAGCAAGCAATTGGGGTCTTAACGGCTATGAGCGGCAAACCACACCGAACCTTCAGGCGCTCAACGCTCTGAACTTTGGCAATGTCACAGCCTGCGGAACAGACACAGAAACATCACTTCCATGCATGTTCTCGGCGATTGGAAGGCGAGACTACGATGAGGCCCGAATTCGCTCGTCCGAGTCGCTGCTTCACGTCTTGGCTCGTGCCGGCATTGCGGTGCATTGGAAGGACAACCAGTCAGGCTGCAAGGGCGTCTGTGATGACCTCAGCGTGATTCCTGTGGATCCGCCGGCCGCTGCGGGCCTGTGCTCAGAGGGTAGGTGCCTTGACGAAGCACTCCTGCATGGGTTGGAGTCCGTCGCAGAAGCCTCCGAGACCACTACGGTAGTAGTCCTGCACATGCTTGGTAACCATGGACCCGCCTATTTCAAGCGCTACCCTGCAGCTTTCAGGCGCTTTGAACCCACCTGTGACACGGGCGAGCTGCGCAAGTGCGATCGTCAGAGCATAGTGAATGCCTATGACAATGCAGTGCTCTACACCGACCATGTTCTGGGGCAGGCTGTAGCCTTTCTCAAGCGCCAGGAGAGCCGCTTCGATACGGCGATGCTCTACGTGTCCGACCACGGCGAGTCGCTGGGCGAGAAAGGGCTGTTTCTTCACGGCTTGCCCAGGGCGATTGCACCTGACGAACAGACCAAGGTACCCATGGTTTGGTGGTTGTCGGACGGCTTCAAGGAGAGTCGCATGATCAACAGCGATTGCTTGAAAGAAAAATCCCCGGCCGCCCTGTCGCATGACAACCTCTTTCACTCTGTACTTGGGCTACTGGGTGTGTCGACTCAGGTCTATGAGCAGGGCCTGGACATTTCAGCGGCCTGTCGGCCGATTGGTTGAGAAATATAAGTCCTCAGCACCTAGGGGCCCTTGCTTCAATGCCGCGCCTGTCGATCAGCGTCCTTCGGCTCCGGGATCGCATTTTTGTCAGCATTCCGTGACTCTCTTCGCGCCGGACGATGGAGCGTCAATCGAGTACAGCATGAGCGTTCACTCCATACCGCGCAGTCTGGCACCGCCCGAGCGATTCCGCTCGTAGATGGCGGTCTGGGCTTTAGATCCATTCCTGGCGGACCCCAGCAACCGCAGGCGTTTCGAGCAGTTGCGGCTGCTCCAGCAGGCCGGTGAGCCCATGCCGCACGCAAAGCTGTTTGAGACGGTGCTCGACCATTTCCGCTACACCTCAGCCAACGGCTGAATCAGCAGCGCAGACAATTGATGCCACGTGCAGGAAATTGAGTCCGCTGTATCAATCTAGGGAGATCACCTCGGCGGATTTAGTGGCACTGCGATTTGCAAGATCGTATGGTGATCTACAGCTTTCCGGCTTGCTTCCATCGACGCGGCAGCCACCACCATAGGAGAAATATCAACCCGGCTACCAGCGCAGCTGCCAAACTACCGACCACATGGCCAAATATTGTGGACAGTACAAGCTGCGCGCCGGAAACGAGAGCGCTCGCGAGCGCGACCGCGCCCGCCAGAATCTGGCGGGAAGCAAGCGACTTGAATCGAGGTCGATCAAGCAACGGCCGAATCAAGCGATGCTGCACAGCCGGTGCACTCAGAAGTACCAAGCCGACAACAGCCAGCACAAACGTCGCAAGGAAGACCCATTTCTCCGTGTAGGCGATTGCACTGAAGCCAGGGGTAAATGGCACAGTTATCAGGAAAGCAGACAGGAGCTGCGCGGTCGGCAATAGAACCCGAAGCTCCCCCAGCATGTCCGTTAAGTCGCCATCGTCCGAAAGTTCATCTGGCTCGTTGCCAAATCCTTCTGGTTTCGACATCAGTGTCCTCGTTTTTTGGCCAAGCTATCACGATAGTGCGTTCTCAGATTCGCGTATGCGCTATGCATAGCCTTCTGCTTGTCCACCAACGTGCTTTGCCGGCGCCGTAAAGCTGTCCATCTCATCCGCCAGACGACAGGGAACCGACTCCATCTGTAGCGTCGTATGAAAAACTGCGAACCTGTCAGCAAGAATCGCGTTGATGGCTTCCCGCACGATCTCAGGAGTGGACGAAGGGTCGTGCACGACATGTGCCGTGAGGCTGGGTTTGCCACTGGTCAGGGCCCAGATGTGCAGGTCGTGAACCGACGTCACGCCGCTTACTTTGGCAATGCTGGTCCTGACCTCGGCAATGTCCATCCCATTTGGCACACCCTCCAGCAGGATGTTCAAGCTTTCCTTAAGAAGAACCCACGTGCGCGGCAAGACCCACAGTCCAATCAGCACGGCGATGATTGCATCTACCGTCGTCCAGCCCGTGTAACGGATGATGATCGCTCCGATGATCACACCCAGTGAACCAAGCATGTCGCTCCAGACCTCGAGGTAGGCACCTTTAACGTTGAGGCTTGCATCCTTGCCGCTCTGCAGCAACTTCATGCTGATCAGATTTACGACCAGGCCCAGGATTGCGACCACCATCATCGCGCCGGTCTGTACCTCCGGTGGATTCTTAAAGCGAGAGTACGCCTCTATCAGGATGTAGATCGCAACCCCAAACAACATCAGGCAGTTGAAAGCTGCCGCCAAAATCTCAAATCGGTAGTAGCCGAAAGTCCGGAGAGAGTCTGCCTTCCTCTTGCCGATTTGTACTGCAGCAAGGGCGATAGCCAAAGCGGCCGCGTCGGTCAGCATGTGTGCCGCATCGGAAATAAGCGCGAGGCTGTTGGTGAGAATCCCCGCAACAACCTCGGCGATCATGAAAGACGCCGTCAGCCCAAGAGCGATCCAAAGCCGTCGCTCATTCCCAGTTGTTGGTAATGCATGTTCGTGTGAGGCACTCATACCGGTACATCCTATGTTTTCGCTTATTTAAAAAGCATTTGCACTACCACTATCTCAGCATCAATGGCGGCGGCGCCTATCGATGTTCTTTCCCTGCCGGGATTGCAACTGCAGCACCCTACGATCTCTGAGCCGCTTGGCCAAGCGCTGGCTGTACTTGAGGCCCTTGTCCCGTTCGGGATGCCGTTTTAGCCACATGTGGCGGACCCGCCAGAATGTGATCACTGTCACGATCAGGCTGATCCAGATCCAAAAAAGCTTGGCGGCGAGTCCGTAACCCATCTTTGAAACCGTTCAACGTGCTGACAAAACCTGGACCCTGTGCGGCGAGGTGCATCGCCAGGGGCAATTGCAACGATGACGGCTCATCGCAATTGAATTACTTCAAAGCGAAGCGGACCGATGCGACGGACTTGCCGCCTTTCGAGACTACTGCGACGGCTTTTGTGCCTGCGGCAAGCTTGAAGCTTCCCGACGCCTCCAGCTTTCCATCCACCGGCAGCAACTCGACGTCCTGCTTTTCTGAGCCTGTCAAAAGCGTTACCTTCGCAGTCATTCCGACAACGTCGGCTGGCTTGCCATGGTCCCGTACGTAAAGCTGCAACTTGGCTGCGCTGGTCACCAGTTCGTAGTCGATGTCTTTTGCCTGTGAAACGATGCCTCCGTGCATTGGTTTTGCGTCATGGTTGTTCGCGGCCATCGCAGTTCCAGAAATGGAAAGGGCCAGCGCGAGAAGGATATGCATTGCTTTCATGGTGTTTCCTGAGTACGTGAAAGAAAAAAATGGGCCCCGCAATTTGCGGAGCCCGAAGGCCCACTTGTCAGTGGGCGGAGGGAACAGGGTGCACGGGCTCTGCCGACACGTCTTCGTCCTTCTCGTCGGGCTTGTGAGCCAGTCGATAGAGGATTGGCAGCACCAACAGAGTGAGCAGAGTGGAGGAAAGAATGCCGCCAATTACCACCGTTGCCAGTGGGCGTTGAACCTCAGCGCCGGTACCTGTTGCAATGGCCATTGGAATGAAGCCCAGAGACGCCACGAGAGCGGTCATAAGCACAGGTCGCAGACGTGTCAACGCTCCATCGCGGATGGCATCGTCCAGCGGAACGCCTTCCTCTCTCAACGTCCGGATGTATGAAATCATCACAAGCCCGTTAAGAACAGCAACGCCTGAAAGCGCGATGAAGCCAACGGCCGCAGAGATCGACATGGGTATGTCGCGAAGCCATAGTGCCAAGATGCCACCAGTTAGCGCGAATGGAATTCCGGTGAAGACCAGCAGCCCGTCTTTGGCATTTCCAAACATTGCGAACAACAGAACGAAGACCAGCAGCAGTGAGACGGGCACCACAATCTGCAGACGCTTGGAGGCAGATTGCAGGTTTTCGAATGTTCCGCCCCAGCTCGTCCAGTAACCCGTGGGTATCTTGATCTGAGCCAGCCCTTGCTCTGCCTCCGCAACGAAAGATCCCACGTCGCGGCCACGCACGTTGGCGCTGACCACTATGCGGCGCTTTCCGTTCTCGCGGCTGACTTGATTGGGGCCAGGGGCGAGTTCGAAAGAAGCGACCTCGGCAAGCGGGATGAAATTGGTCCGTGCTTCGGCAGTGCCCACTGAGCGAGGCAGCGGGATAGGCAGTCGCTTCATGCCTTCCATGTCATTGCGGATCGTTTCGGGCAGGCGCACCAGGATGTCAAATCGCCGATCACCCTCGAACATCGTTCCGGCTTCACGTCCACCGATGGCTGTGGCCACGGTGTCCTGGATGTCGGCCACGTTCAGGCCATAGCGAGCCGCCTTCTGGCGGTCGATATTCACCGTGAGCATCGGCAGCCCGGTTGTCTGCTCGACCTTCACCTCCGATGCCCCTTGGATCTTCTGCAGCATCGAAGAGATCTCTTCTGCCGACTTGTTCAGGACGTCCATGTCGTCCCCGAAGATCTTGACCGCGACGTCGCTACGCACGCCGGAGATAAGTTCGTTGAAGCGCAACTGGATCGGCTGCGAGAACTCGTAGTTGTTGCCGGGAATCTTACCGACCACTTCCTGGATGGCGGTAAGCAGTTCGTCACGAGTCTTGCGCGGCTCGGGCCATTGGTCCATGGGCTTGAGCATGATGTACCCGTCAGAGATGTTCGGCGGCATGGGGTCCGAGGCAATTTCTGCAGTGCCGGTTCTGGCAAATACCCGGTCGATTTCAGGGAACTTCTCTTTCAGCGTCCCTTCGATCTGGCGCTGCATGGCGATAGATTGCGAGAGGCTGGTACCGGGGATTCGCAGCGCCTGGATGGCAAGGTCGCCCTCATTGAGTTGGGGAACGAACTCGCTGCCCATGCGGGTCGCGATCAATCCGCAGAGCACCACGGCCACCGCGGCAATGGAGAGCACCACGGCCTTGGCGGACATGACGCGATCCAGAAGGGGGGCATAGATTCGCTTCGCATGACCGAGAAGGAAGTTTTCCTTCTCGCTGACCCGGTTGCCTATGAACAGTGCGACCGCGGCTGGGATGAAAGTCACCGACAGGGTCATTGCGCCGACAAGTGCCGCGACCACGGTAAACGCCATCGGATGGAACATCTTTCCTTCGACGCCAGTGAGGGCGAAGATCGGCAGGTACACCACCATGATGATGAGCTGACCGAAAAGAAGGGCGCGGCGAGACTCTTTGGACGCCAGAAACACTTCGTGGAAGCGCTCGGCCCGGGTCAGTGGTCGACCATGGTGGGCTTGGGCGTGCGCCAGGCGGCGAACGCAGTTCTCCACGATCACAACCGCTCCGTCAATGATGATGCCGAAGTCCAGCGCTCCAAGGCTCATCAGGTTGGCGCTGACCTTGTAGTTCACCATGCCGGTGAACGTGAAAAGCATCGACAGCGGAATCACCGTTGCCGTGATCACCGCAGCCCGGATATTGCCCAGGAACAGGAAGAGAATCACGATCACCAGGATCGCGCCTTCCATGAGGTTCTTCTTTACCGTACTGATGGCCTTGTCCACCAGGACTGTGCGGTCGTAGACAGTGACCGCGTGCACGCCTTCGGGAAGGCTGCGATTGATTTCCACCATCTTCTTGTCCACGGCTTGTGATACCGTACGGCTGTTCTCGCCGATCAGCATGAACACCGTGCCCAGAACCACCTCACGGCCGTTGTCGGTGGCGGCGCCGGTACGCAGTTCGCGGCCCAGCGCGACCTCGGCAACATCGCGCACGCGCACAGGCACGCCGTTGGCGCTGCTCAATATGACGTTGCCGATGTCCTCGATGGACTTCACCTGGCCAGGCGCACGAATGAGGTACTGCTCGCCACGCTTCTCGATGTAGCCAGCGCCAACGTTTCCATTGTTGCGATCGAGTGCGGTGACGATGTCCTGGAGGGTTACGCCCAAGGACGCGAGCCGTTCGGGAATCGGGGCGATCTGGTACTCCTTGGCAAAGCCGCCAATGGAGTTGATTTCTGTCACACCAGGCACATTGCGCAGTTGCGGCTTGATGATCCAGTCCTGGATTTCACGCAAGTCGGTCGGGGTGTAGGGATTGCCGTCCGGCTTCTTGGCACCGTCCTTGGTCTCAACCGTCCACAGGTAGATTTCGCCCAGGCCAGTGGAGATGGGTCCCAGAGCGGGTGTGATGCCTGCAGGCAACTTGTCCCGTGCTTCCTGGATGCGTTCATTCACCAGTTGGCGAGCGAAGTAGATGTCCGTGCCGTCCTTGAAGATCACTGTGACCTGGGAGAGGCCATAGCGGGACAACGACCTCGTCTGCTCCAGGTTGGGCAGACCCGCCATGACTGTCTCGATGGGGTAGGTGACCCGCTGCTCGGTCTCAAGAGGCGAGTAGCCGGCAGCCTGTGTGTTGATCTGGACCTGGACATTGGTGATGTCCGGAACAGCATCGATGGGAAGTTTCTGGTAGTTGAAGACGCCCAGTGCACCCATCGCAAGGGCAGCGAGCAGCACTAGCCATCGCTGCTCGATCGAGAATCGAATCAGTTTTTCAAACATGTGTGAGGCTCCGTGGTCAGTGCGTGTGCTCGGCGGATGCCTTGCCCAGTTCGGACTT
Organism: Acidovorax sp. PRC11; assembly: GCF_031844105.1. NCBI lineage: Bacteria > Pseudomonadati > Pseudomonadota > Betaproteobacteria > Burkholderiales > Comamonadaceae > Acidovorax > Acidovorax sp. PRC11. The sequence goes on from NZ_JAUZUQ010000008.1 coordinate 36,012, forward strand.
CACGACGAAGCTGCCCGACGCTGCGTAAGGCGTTCCAGGCTTGATGCCCTGAAGGACCTCGATCCGCTTTCCGTCGCTGCGCCCCAACTGCACGGGCTGCGCAATGAAGCCTCCATTGACCTTCAGGAAGACCACGGGTTTCTCGCCAACCGTCTGGACTGCGTCTGCTGCAATCGTCACGGGCACGGTGGCCTCGTCGGCCACGACCTCGACATTCACGAACAGGCCGGGCCGCCATGCTCCCTTGGGGTTGTCCAGCACCACCCGCGCCTTGGCGGTTCGGGTTTGCTCGCCGATGAGTGCGCCCACGAAGGCAACCGTACCCGTCGCTGAAGCGTCGAACGCGGTGGCCTTGATGGTGACCTTCTCGCCGACTCGCACGAGAGGCAGATCCTTGGCTGGAACATTGATTTCAGCCCACACCTGGGTCAGGTCAGAAATCGTGAACACAGCGGCGTCTTCCTTGACGGCTTCGCCGAGGCTCAGGTGCTTCTCGATGACGATTCCATCGAAGGGAGCACGCAGTTCGAGCCGGTTCAGGCCCGAAGCGGACGAGGAAGAGAGGCCCAGTGCGCCCAGCTTCTGGTTGGCGTTGGCGACGGCCACTTCTGCCTCGTTGAGCGCCTGCTTGGCCTGCAGGTAGTCCTGCTCTGCAGAGACTTTCTGTTCCCAGAGCTTCTTTTCCCGCTCGTAGGTTGTCTTTGCCAGCGCCATGCGCTTCTGGGCTGTCTGCAGTTCGCTTCGTTGTTCCGACGCCGTGGGACTGGCGATGGCGGCCAGCACCTGCCCCTTCTTGACGACCTGGCCCAAGCTGGCATTGACACTCTCGACCACGCCGGCAAGACGTGGGACTACGTGCGAGGTTCGATCTTCGTTGAGGCGAATCTCGCCAGGCAACAGCAGCGCGGACTTGATGCTCGCGGCGGATGCCGAGTCAACACCAATGGCTGCCGCCTTGATCTGGGCATCGGTCAGCTCTACCTTGCCTTCTTCTTTGCTCATCACGAACATGAAAGGCTCATTGCCCTTCTGCGCAATGATCTCGATGTCAAAGGCATGCGGCTCTGCCACATTCTCGCGGCTCACCCATCCATCCTTTTCCTGGATGAACGAGAGCGTCTGCTTTTCGCCGGTAGGCCGGGTGACCGTTGCGGCGACAGTGGCGGCGCTCTGTGGCAGCGACTTATCCTTGTCGAACATCCAGATGCGAAGACGTGGCTCACCACCGTCTTCTGCGAGCAGGGCTTCCAGGCCGAAGTCTCCCTCCTTGAAGAGGCTGCCACCGTTCGCACCCTTGGACTCACTCTTCTCGTGGTGTTCTCCGTCGGCGTGGCCCTTGTCGTCATCGTGGCCCTTACCGTCGGCTTTTCCGTGATGCTCGCCATCGCCGTGCCCCTTGGCTTCAGTGTGGGTGCCATGGCCGTGGCCGTCTCCCTCACCTGCCGCCGCCTTGGTCTTGCCCCCCTGCAGGATGAGGGCGCCAGCACCGACGCCCATCGCGATGACGACGGCGATGGCAATCAGGTGCTTCTTGCTGATGCTTGATTTGATGGAGTTCATGGTTGATCTCAGTTTTGCTGGTTGGTCGGTGCATTGGGAGTCGGACCGCCCAGCAAGCGGTCGATCTCCGCGGCTGCGCGGTGGGCTTCGGCCAACGCCTTGAGGTATTGCGACTTGGCGGTGAAATACGTGCGCTGTGCGTCAAGAACTTCGAGGAAGTTGAACTTGCCGTTCTCAAACCCAACGGTTGCGGCGTCGTAGGCCGACTTGGAGCCGGGGAGCACGTCACCTCGCAGTGCCTGTACTTCGGTGGCGATCGTGGAAAGCCGATCGTGGGCTTGAGTCACCTCGCTGTGCAGACGCACGGTGGTGGCTTGCAGTTCGTCCCTGGCTTTGTCTTCGAGCTTCAGGGCCTCCAGCAGGTTGCCTTGGTTGCGGTCGAAGACCTGGAGAGGTACCGACACTCCGAGCAGGAGCATGTTGCGCTGCGTCTCGTTGCTGCGCTGCATACCTGCGCTCACAGTGACGTCTGGCACGCGTTTGCTTTGCTCCACCTCGGTCAAGGCTCTGCGTCGGTCCACTTCTACCCTGGCCACAACAATGGCTGGAGATGATGCGACCAGGGATTGCAGTGCAGCGAGATCCGGGACGGCTGGAAGGCTCTCGGCTTCGCCTTCCAGCTGGAGGGCGGCCGCGGTGGTTCGACCCAACAGTGCATACAGGCGGGTCAGCGCATTGCGTTCTTCGCTCGCCGCCTGAGTCAGTTCCACCCGTATGCCGGCCTCCGCAACGCGTGCCTTCGTCTCCTCGACTGGGGAGACCTTGCCTGCAGCGACACGTTTGGCGACGGTATCCGTGGATGACTTGGCAAGCGCTGCGCTGTCCTTTGCCAGTGCCAGCCGCTCTTGGGCTGTCAGCGCGTCAAAGTAGGCGGCAACCACATTGGCGCGCACAGTGGACTTCACCTCGGCGAGCTGGGCTTGTGCCTGCTCCCGGGCCCTTTCCGCGGCTTTGGTCCGTGCGGCCCGCTTCCCGCCGAGTTCAATCGGAAGGTTGAGTTGCCAGCTTTGCGTGCGAGTTTTCGAGCGTGTGTCTTCGAGCGAGTACGCGAACTCTGGGTTTGGGCGCGCGCGTCCTTGAATGACTTGCCCTTCCGCCGCCTCAACCTGGCGCGTGGCCGCAGCAACGTCTGCATTTCCCTCCAGCGCCAAGTCGATGGCCCTGGCCAACGACATCGGAGCAGCGGACGATGCCGAGGCGCTGTGAACAACTACCGGCTGGCTTCCTACGGCGCCCGAAGACACGCCCTGGGCGAGCGCGATTGATCCAGCCGCAAACAACGTGGCTGCAACGATCGTTGTGACCGCAAAATTCTTCCGGCCGGGCGCAGCGACCAGACCATTTGAAATATGAATTCCCTTGAACATCCGATTCTCCAGTGACCTTGAAACACGAGGAAATCGGCGGTACGGCACTGACAAAGATGCCTGGCTGTTCAAGTCCATTTCGGCCACGACGCGCGCGGCGATACCGCCTTATCGAAGGCGGATGAAAAATGGATCGAGTAAGAAGCCCCGCCGACTAGGCGAGGGAGGGCCACTGAGGGCGATCGGGCGGGATAGGGCTGATGCCAGCTAACCGTGACAAGACCGGAGCATTCATGCCGCTGCCGCGATTGGCAGGCATTTTGGCAACTGGCACGTGGACTGCACCGAGTCCAAGGCCATGGCATGAGCGGCAATCGGGGTCGAACTTATCGAGGTTCTTTTCGCCTGCCTTGGTTTTGCCGCCAGAGGCACCTGAATCATGCTGGTGTTCGTGGTGACCTACATGCTGCACGGTAGAGGCGGACGTAGATCGCTCATGCTGGCAATACGTAGCTACCGCTGCCCAGCTGAACTGGAGCGGTAGCAATACGAGCATCAAAGCGACGACCCAGCGACTCATTTTTTTAGTCTAGCATGGCAGCCAGTCAGCGCCTTAAAGACTTTGGGAGTGGCCCGTGAAGCCACGCTCAGTGGCAACGTCAGTGTGGCTACCACGGTAGAGGCCAGGAAATACTTCCTTCACCGAGCGGCCGTCTTCGCCGTTTGCCATCATCTCGCCGTGGAAGATTGCTTCCTCCAGTTCGTGGCGAACCTCGTCTCGCGTCTTGGCCTGTGCGGTCACTGCCTGCGATGGATAGCTGCCGGGTGCAATTTCGTTGAGCTTGGCACCGGACTCACCGGCGGCCAGAATTTCTCCTGTCCGCATCGCCTGGTTCAGTTCCTGAGCCACTTGCGAGCGTGTCTTTGAGACAGTGGCTGCGGGGGCTGGGTAAGCACGCGGATTGATTTCTCGCAACGTCATGCTTGCCTCGCCGCGGGACAACATCTCGCCGCTACGCATCGCCTGCGAGAGTTCTGCGCGAACCTGTTCACGGGTCAGAGGTGCCGACTGGTCGGCAGCGAATGCGGGTGCGGCGCCCAACGAGAGGATCAGCAGTGCGGTCTTGAAGTTCATGATGGTTACCGCAAGCTCACCCTGGACATGCGCGACCTGGGAGAGCACTGCGGCAAACACCGCGTGGCTCGATTGCTCAAGCTCGAAGGGCTGCGCTCCCAGACTGGCTATCGCCGCCGCCCCGGCATGCGTGGCGGCAAGCCTGCTGTCGTGGCGCCCAACCATTTGCAGCGCCAGTTCACTGTGGCTCAGCCCAATCAGTCCTGGGTGACCGACATCACCTACATCCGCACCCACGAGGGTTGGCTGTACCTGGCCGTGGTAGTTGACCTGTTCTCACGTCAGGTGGTTGGCTGGTCAATGGGCAGCCGCATCGACACCGGGCTGGTGCTTGATGCGCTGCTGATGGCCTTGTGGCGTCGGCAGCCCAAGGCGCCGGTCACGGTGCATTCGGATCAGGGCAGTCAGTTCACCGGCCACGACTGGCAGGGCTTCCTGCGCGACCACAACCTGATCTCCAGCATGAGCCGTCGCGGCAACTGCCACGACAACGCCGTGGCCGAGAGCTTCTTCCAGTTGCTCAAGCGCGAGCGCATTCGCCGCCAGATCTACCCGACCCGCGACGACGCAAGAGCCGATGTTTTCAGCTACATCGAGATGTTCTACAACCCCAAGCGGCGCCACGGCACTGCCGGAGATACTTCACCGGTAGAGTTCGAACGACGCCATTCCCAACGGCTCACGAGTGTCTAGGGAATCCGGGGCGATTCAGCTGAGAGTTTGCAGATCCATCCTATGACGCTGATCGCGACAGCGTATTGCCAAGGTTTGGAGCTGAGGGTGTGCAGAATTTTGTGTAAACGGACAATCCACCGCCGGCGTAAGCCGGCCTGTCCGTAAGCACAATGAACACCAAGAAACACGACGTACCCGAAGAACTGCTGTCTGGCCTGCTGGCCAACTACAAGAAGCCCGAAGACCTCATCGGCGAGAACGGTCTGCTCAAGCAACTGACCAAGCTGCTGGTCGAGCGAGCCCTGGACGCTGAGCTGACTGAGCACCTGGGCCATGAACGCAACGAGGCGGTGGCCAAGGGCTTCCCTGACGCCATTGAGGCCGTCTTTCCCAAGGCGGTGGTGCAACTATGCATCGTTCACATGGTGCGCCACAGCCTGAACTACGTCTCATGGAAGCGCCGCAAAGAGGTGGCGGCCGACCTGCGCCGCATCTACACGGCCACCACCGCCGAAGAGGCCGAGCTGATGCTCGGTGAATTCGAGGCCCGCTGGGATGCCGAGTACCTGCCCATCGGCCAGTCCTGGCGCAGGAACTGGAGCCGCTTGACCCCGTTCTTTGACTACCCGCCGGAAATCCGCAAGGTCATCTACACCACCAATGCCATCGAGTCGGTGAACATGAGCCTGAGGAAGCTGACCAAGAACCGGGGCTCGTTCCCCAGCGACGAGGCGCTGACCAAGCTGTTCTACCTGGCGCTGCGCAACATCAGCCAGAAGTGGACCATGCCCATCCGGGATTGGAAGGCCGCGCTGACCCGCTTTACCATTCAGTTCGGAGACCGCATCTCCGTCAATTGAAGTCCGACCCGTTTACACAAAAATTCGGACACGCCCGAGAGATTCAGATCGACTAACGACTAGCCAACTCCCTGCCTTTGCTTACGAGTACGCACCAGATTGGGCTCGCGAGAGCAAGCTCCTCGCTACCTCCAGGCCATCGGGCTCATTGAGCACATCGATAGGTCTCCGATTTCCCAATGCTGGGACCACACCGGTAAGCCAACGGTCAAGCCACGCTCTTGCATCAAAACCGGCTATTTCTCCTGACTCTGCGAGCATGCCGTCAAACCCTCATAGTTTCTAGAGGCATGCAGTTGGCAGGGGAAAAGGCCCCTTGCATGCAGGCTCCCAGTTCACACACTACGTTAAGTCGCTTCGCATCAGCTATAGGCAGTTTCGCGGCGACTAGACGCCAGTGGCGCAGCGCGGCAGCAAGCGATCAGCTAAGGCGCAATTAAACTGTATTTAAAAGCAGACTGTATGTTTATACTGCGCTACTGGTAGTGTATTGACACTGGTTGAGACCCATATATAGTGTTTCTTAGCACTCGCCATCGCGGAGTGCTAGAAACAACCAGTTATCCCCAATGCCCCACAATGTGCGCAAGCCCTTTCAGATTCTCGCCCTCTCTGGTGGAGGCTTCCGAGGGCTGTACACCGCAAAAGTCATAGCGGATGTGGAGAAAGAGATCGAAGCGCCGCTTGCATCGCGTTTCGATCTGATCACAGGTACTTCAATCGGTGGGATCCTGGCGTTGGCACTTGCCCTCGAGATTCCGGCGCAAGATATCGTAGACCTGTTTGTCGACCACGGGGAGGAGATTTTCGACAAGCGCTGGTCACTCTTCGGATTCTGGCGGTCGCCTTATTCACCGGAGCCGCTGAAGAAGCTACTTTCTAACTCCAAGCTATTTGGCGACCGGCTGTTGGGTGCATGCAAACACCCTGTCATCATCCCGAGTCTGAATTACTCTACCGGTGAACCGGTAGTTTTCAAGACGCCGCATCATGTCGATTTCAAGCGGGACCGCCATTTCACCATCGTAGACGTCGCGATGGCCACCAGCGCAGCCGCGGCGTACTTCCCAAGACACTGCTTCAACAACAGCCAGTACGTCGATGGCGGCTTATACGCCAATGCCCCCGGGCTCCTTGGTTTGCATGAGGCCCACAAGTTCTTCGGCCAGGACATCGACAACGTCCGCCTGATGGCGGTCGGCACGATGTCGTCACGCTTCACTGTGGACCCCAGGCAAGACCGGGAAGGTGGGGTCCGAGACTGGGGCGGCGGGTGGCCGATCAAGATGTCCCGGCGTCTCTTCGGCCTCTCCATTTCGGCGCAGGAGGTCTTGAGCGATTTCATGCTGACGCACCGCCTGGGAAAACACTACTGTCATGTAGACGACGAACTTCACGACGAACGTGCCCGTGCTGTCGCATTGGACATTGCAGACAAAAACGCCCGCGAGGTTCTGCTGAGCGCAGCTACCCAACGCTCCAAAGTTTGCATCAGCAAGCCGGAATTCCAAACCTTTTTGGAGCACTCGCCCTCCAAACCGGTCTTCTTCCACGGCGAGAACGCAAGCACCTGAGGCCCTAGAAAACATGCTCAAACTCAACCGCCTGCTCTTCGCTACCGCCGAAGAAGTTTTCATCAACAGTATCGAACCTACCAAGGACCAGCGCCGGGTACTGGTTGAAGCCAAGAACGAGATACGCGATCACTTGCGGCCACGAATCCGAGAAGCGACGATCAAGGCGCTGGGCATGGACAAGGCCGTCACCCCGCGTTTCCGGACACAAGGCTCGTGGTCGTACCAAACCTGCGTGCAGCCAGCCTGGCATCCGCCCCAGGAAATGGACTGGGACTTCGGTGTCTACCTGCCAGTGTCTTTGTGGGAGGAAAGTGGGCCTCCGCACGCCATGGCCCAGCTCTACTTCAAACTGGTCGAAGGCCTCTTGAAGGATCTTTGCAAAGAAAAGGGCTGGAAGCTGTACAGCGGCAAGGACACATGCATTCGGGTGCAGATAAATGCCTGGGCGCATATCGATATCCCGTTGTACGCGGCGCCGGAAGCACAGTTTGCGCAAATCGTCGAGAAACGCGTGTTCGATGCGGCCGCTAAATCGGACGCACGTGAAGCGCTCGCCGCAGAATTTGCAGAAGAGGATTTCACCCTGCAGCAGTGGGAGGACATGGTCGACATCATGATGGCGACGCGCTCGGGCGAATGGAAACCGTCGGACCCCGAAGAGGTATCTCGGTGGTTCCTTGACCGTGTCGAGGAGCACACCGAGCAACTGCGGCGCGTGTGCCGTTACCTGAAGGCCTGGCGTGACCTGCACTGGAAGGCCGGCGACGGCCCCACTTCAGTGTGCATCATGATCGCCGTGGCGCAAGCCTTCGAACCCAAGCGTGGGCGCGATGACGTGGCGCTCGAGAGATCCGCGCGGGCGTTGTCGATCGCGCTGAAGGGCAACGTGCACGAGCCCGCTATCGCAGAAGGCAAGGAAGATTTCAACAAGCGCCTGGATGCCAATGGCCGCCAACACGCATCGACCCTTGCTGCAACACTGGCTTCCCAGATCCAGGCAGCCAGAATGAAAGCATCGCACTTGGCAGGTGACGCGATCGATATCCTCCGAGCACAGTTGGGCAGCCGCTTGCCCTACCGGACGGACCTGGTTGAGCCGGACAGCGGCGACGACGTCGTCCGGCTGGTCGGCGCAGATCGGGTATCTCGCCCAGTAGTGAATTCGACAAGCGCAGGCTGAGCAATGCCGGAGGCTGCGGCATCGCTCCTTGGCGAGGCGCTCCGACTGCTGAGGTCGCGCGGCTTCACGCCCAGCGGCTATCGGCGAGGCACGCGGTCATTCGATGGAGCACTTCCGTGCAAGGGCGGGCCGATCAAGGTTAGGCTCAGCGTCACCGACTGGGACTTTCTGACCTACCCCTCGATCAGGATCCTCGATCACCTCGATGTCCTGCCGCCCCTATCGCCGCACGTGTATGCATCGGGAGGTCTGTGCTACTTTGCCTCTGGCGCAGTGGTGTTGGACCGGTTCGATCCGGCAGAATCGATTGCGCAGTGCCTGGACCAGGCGCAACTCGTGCTGGATCGCATCCGGCATGACCCTGATTTCAGGCACGACGACATCCAGGACGAATTCCTGCAGCACTGGTCCCACGGCGAATCCTCATCCGTCTATTCGGTGCTGATCGGGAACGTTGACCGAACGACCCAGTCGTCGAACTACTGGTTCTTGAACATTGCAGGTGCTTCGCACGCCGTTGTCGCCGATAACAAGGAGGAAGTCGAAGCGCTTGCCTTGGCGTTAGGGGCCCAACCTCCCAAAGAGACGAAGTGTCCGTGCTGGCTGTTCGCAACGCAGACGCGGCCTGCGGTACCGAAAGCAATTCCGGCGACCATCAAAGAGCTATTCGCGTGGCTCCAGGCATGGGATCACCGGCTGTACCAGCAACTTCAACGCGTGCTCGAACGCGAGACGCAGTATCTCAAGTACTCCATCGCAACGTTCGCCATCCACACACCGCTGGGGTGGCTAGGGTTCGGTTTCGATCTGGATCCGCTACATCGGCTTGGCGCTGCCAGGAAGCCTAGGCTCTATCGCCAATTTCTCCACACGAGAGGGGGAACGAGCAAGATCAGCAGGCTGGCGATCACCGAGTTCGGCCCGGACTTCGTCCACAGCCGCAATCTGACGTTCCCCGACCTGAAAGGAAAGAAGATCACCGTAGTCGGCTGCGGTGCCATCGGCTCGCATGTTGCACCGGGTCTGGTGCGGCTGGGCGCCGGCACGGGGGCAGGATGTCTGGACCTTGTGGACTACGATGACATGAAGCCGGAGAACCTTGGCCGGCATGTGCTGGGCTACCCTGCGCTCTTCAAGAGCAAAGCCGAAGCATTGGCCGAAGAGCTCAAGCGACAGTTCCCATTCGCAAAAATCCGGGCGCGCGTCCGCAGTGTCAAGGGACGGACTCCCAGACCTCTTCGATGCGGATCTGGTGATTGATGCAACTGGCGAGGAGATTGTGAGCGAGATGATCAACGCCATGCGCCTGGACAAAGGCACTGAAGTACCGGTGCTCCACGTACGGATCCGGGGGAACGGGGAATGCGTCCAGACTTTCTGGGCGGAGGGGCGCCGCCTCGGATGCTTCCGATGCCTGTTGCAGGCTGAGCACAAGCACTATCGGCAGGAGCGCTTCCCGGTCCTGAAAGAGCTGCCCACGCGCAAACAGCTGGGCTGCAATGGCTTCACGCCGTACGCGGTCAGCGCACCGATGGCTGCGGCGGCGCTGTGCTTGGAAGTTGTAGTCGACTGGCTTCAATACGGACGGGCAAGCCCGCGATTCCGAACCAGCGCGATGGCCAATGCGAACGTCTACGGCGTCAAAAATCAGGACGTCTCTCGATTGGCTGCCTGCCCCGCTTGCGGGCCTCGTGATGCTCAAGCCACTGCCATTCGGCCGTAATGGCGCGATGCTGCTCATTGAGCCGCAATTATTGGAGCGGCTATTGGGCCTCAGGCAGCTGACGGCGTCCGCACCCGAGGCTGGCGGCATTCTGATGGGCTACCGCCGCGGCCCCCACACCCACGTGACAGAAGCTACCTTCCCGACGGTGGCAGATGTTCAGCGGCGTTTCGGATTCTTCCGTCATGCCACACATCACCAGCGGGTGGCGCGGCGTCGTTGGAAAGAAAGCGGCGAGACAATAGACTACGTCGGCGAATGGCACACGCACCCTGAAGACGTCCCCTTGCCATCAGGCGTCGACCTCAAGCACTGGCAGGACATTGCGCAGGGGGTTTCTAAACCGATGGTCTTCTTGATCGTCGGCCGAGTGTCTAACTGGTGCGGAGTTGGTATGGGGGCAGAATTGACATGCGTCTCCGACATGTAGGCCTCAATTCAAATCGCTGACCAATCAAAGATTGCCCCCCTGCAAACGGATCCATATTGGTGATCGTTTTTACAGCGTGCGTCGGAACTCGAAATGACCGCCGGATTCACGACTGGTGAAATAGTTGCCGCTGAGGCGATCATAGGTGGCGACATCGACGACCAAGGACGCGGCTCCCTGGTACACCATGTTCTGCCCGGGCGATTGATACTTTTCCCTCACCTCGTAGATGTAGTGGAGCAAGGGCCGCGCGGATTCCGGATCTTTCTTGACTGAAAGCGCTATGGTGCGCGACTCAGATCGTGGGGCATCCATCTCAATAGAAAGCGTGAAAAAATTCTGTTTGATCGACACGGTACCCAGTGCACGACCAGTTTTTCCATCCTTTACCCAGTCAATGGATGCAGCCCAGGTTCCGTTGAGATCGGGATAGAGCCATTGATTGAGACGGGGCACTTTTTCCCATATCCAGCGCCAACCAACGTAGACGAAGAACAGTAGTCCGAGATCGATCACTACCGCACCGCTAAACACGCGAAGGAAGCTGACCTCAATACCTAGCCGTTCCATTCCAAGCGCCACAAGAAAAGCCAGCAGCGCATACAGTCCAGCTAGCATCGAAATCACTTTTGTCATCGGAAGAAGGCTAAACATCACGCCACCTTTCCGTGCTCAAAAACTATCGGGCCATATTGCTTCGACACAACTCCCGTGCAAATCACGCCCTCAAGGCAAGACCCGAAGGCAGCTGCAAGGTAGCGCCCACCGAACCTCAGTCCGTTCGCTGGAGTCTCCACTTGCGCGGAAATCGCGGGTGAAAAATAGACTGACACCTGGATGAGCGCAAGAGCTGTGTCAACGACGTGAAATCCATCGTGAAAAGGGCTCCCCTCCCGCGAGATATTCATCAAGACTTCAAATGTGGTTTTTTCATGGATGCCCCTTGGCTGTTCACTTCGCATAGGGAGAATTGGTATCGTAGACACGCCATCCCACACAATGACCCCCAGTCCAGAGAACGTTGTGTCAACCTGGGTATGAATCCTATGGAGGAGCGCCTTGAGCTTAGTTTTAGGCTCCATGGACTCTGGGGGCTTAGAAATCATGTGATTGGGTGGGCACGAGTTGCGTAACGTATTGTCCGCCAGTATCTCCCGCATGCTCGTAGCGAACGCAGTAGGCTTACGCCACATCTCGTGGTAGATCTGATGTTGGCCGGAGCACAGGAACCATTTTTATACCCAGCAACTTTAACCGGCACCATACCCTGGTCAGGTCAGGTCAGGTCAGGTCAGGTCAGGTCAGGTCAGGTCAGGTCAGGTCAGGTCAGGTCAGGTCTGGTCTGGTCAAGTAGACACGGAACGCGTGGTTACCTTGCAGTGTACTTTGTGGTCAAGTGCATCTGGCTTCCGTAGCAATATACCTCTGCCGTCACATGCCTCCTGTATGGCCACTAAGACAATTGCTTTTAAAACGGTTGGTCCTGTGGGTAGTAGTCAATTTAGTCACTTTTGCTGCATCACTTAATTGATGTCTCACATTTTAGGTTCAGGCGACGAGTGAATGGCGCCTTGTCATCGTAATTTATGTGTTTGATGGTGCTGTAAATGCCGTCTGGCCCCCTCGAAGTTCTAGGCGCTGAGGAGGTCGGGTTCGTAGGGGGTACGGTATCAGCATCGGCGGCAAGCCGCCTCCGCAGCACTTGAAGGATTTTAGTTGAATGATTATTCGAGATATTTGACTAGAAGATGTTGCTTGTATTAATTGAGACGTTTTTAATCGGCTCGGGTGAGGCGGTGTAATCGGGCTATCTGCTCTGGGTCTGTGTTAGAAGATTCACGAATTGCTTGACGACTTAATCCACTTGAAAGCAAATCGATTGCAGAGCGCGCGTGTTCCCTGTTACGGGACGTCGTGTTGAGCCCTGCCGCTAGCAGAACTGTTGCAGGCGTCATATTCACCTCTGCAAGAGCTAACGCTTGTGCTGCCCACAGAGCCAATCTACGATCTTTGTCGGCATTGATTTTGCTTATCATTGTGTGCAGCCTACTGCCGGGTGGGGTTGCTCTGGTAATTGAAGAAACTCCTCTTGATGATAGTTGAGAAAGTCTCGATCTGGTGATTTTATGAGGGCGTCGTTCTATGCGAATTGCCTTCATTAATGCGAATGCGAGGTCTCTTTCAATATCATTTATTTTTGGATTTTTATGTTCTTTTTTTCTATTGGTGAGAGTGCTCAATTTTTTGGAGGCAGGGGTTTTTGTCGATGTGAGTTTGGTGATTGGTTTGAGTGGGTGATCTGTAAAATCTGATGGGCTTAATTTTGCAGTGCTTATCAGCCAGTCCTGGTCCCTTACAAGTGCTCTAAAGAGGGCGCGCGATGCACTAGCGAATATTTTTTTAAAATCTCCATTTTTCTTTAGTAGTCGGCCTAACTTCTCTCTATCGCTATCAATGGGCGGCAGTGTTTTCAACTTTGGACACCATCTTTTAATCGAATCTGGATGATGGATCCTCAGGAGCCAGTAGAGTCGAGGGTGAGCTCTCTGGAATTTCGTAGCCACCTCGCCTGGGTATGCTTTTGAAAATTTCAGGAGGACTTCTTCGGCGTGCTTCAAACCGTAGACGTACTTCGGACTCCTTTGCTTGATGTGAATGCCGACAGTTCTATTTTTTGAAATTAATAGGGCGGATTCGTCGAAGGTTAGTCCAGCGGCAGTGAAGAGGGATGCAAAGTCCTCAGCTTTAAACCTTCCCAACTCCAGATTGAGTCTGAGATGGCAGTCGCTGCTTGGTGGTGCGATAACGAATTTGTGAGGAGAAATGCTGATTGGCTTGCCGTAAACTTTGATAAGAGATTTGATATATCCTGTGGAGAAGTCATGCGGCGATAGTCCAAGAGCTTCGCTGGCGGCGGACTTGACTTGAGCGTGCGACCACAGTGAATTTTTAGAAAAAATTGAATCCGCACAAAATTGACTCAATCGCTTGAAGGCGCTGCTTGCTGGCGATTTTCTGACCGGCAATGACCGTAGATCCGCGCCGCATTCGCAGACGATGGGCATAGGTCGAAGTATCATTCTATTAATTGGCACAACAAGCATTTTGCACTTAGGGCATGAAATTCTTAACCATTCTTCATGAATTGTGCACGTCAATGCGGGCTGCATCTGATGAATTCGATGAAGATAGGGCTCACCGTATTTTTTGAAGTCCTCATCAAGGCAGGAAGGACAGAAACGCACAGCGGGTTGGTGATTGCAAGGAATGAATCCAAGGGACCTAAGTCTCCCACTTCGTGTTCCATACCCCGCTGTCTCTAGGTCCAGCGGTCTCTTGTGAGCCGTGTTGAATACTCGAAAGAATTGACTTGTAGTTAACCTATCGGTGACTTCATTTCCTGGTAGCCCCATTTGATCAGTGATGAATGCTACGACTGCAGGATGAGGCGGGCTTGCCTGATAAATTGAAAGATTGGGACTGAGGTGGGCTACAGAATTGGATATTTTTCGAAAAACACTCTCACCATTGTGAACTACAAATCTTGTGAGAGCCGAGCACAGAACTTCGTCTGGGTAAGGGGTGGGAACGTATGGCAGGAATACCATGAAGGGGCTTAGAGAGTTAGTTGGTGCCCAAGACCTTTAGGGAAGCTCATTGATTCGTCGTTGAGCGTACGCGATAAGGTCCGCAGGCCATATACGAAGGCCTGCAGCACGCTGAATTTTCCATAATTTAATGTCGGACTCTCGTTGCACTAAAGAATCGATTGCGAAGTTAACCCGCCGAATTCTGAACGACTCAGGTGTCTCCGAAAAACGTGACAAGAGCGCCTTAAAGTGGGGTAGTTTGTCGCGGCGCCATTGAGAAGATTGCCCCAGCCCTGAGCAAAGCCGAGCTACTGAGATTCGCATGGGTGGTTCAGCCCTTAATAGCAAGATCATCCTAGTGAGAACTTTCGAGCAGAGTTCCTGATCTCGGGCCGGCCAATTCACCGTACCACGCTTGCTCACCGATTTGCGATATTGCGCATTGGAAGTAAGTAGCCAACTACGATCATGTCGATAGAGCCAAGCATAGTCAGAAAAGCCCAGAGATCTTGCTTTAGAGATTCCCTCAACGCCAGGCGTTTTTAACACTCCCATCCACCGGTCACGCCGAGACGTAAGTTGTGCCATGAAAAGTGAACGTTGGCGGTGCAGTTTGGTGTCCTTCTCGTACGCTAATTCCCGATATATAGTTTGCACGGAAACCCCATTACGAAGGGCAATAGATTGCAATTCCAAACCTGACAGCAAGTCGTGCCCTATCGAAGTTCGAGTTTGGGCGCCGACGAATTTACGACGCTCTTTCACTTCGATTTTTCGCTGTCTACGATACTTGACGATGGTGCCGACACTCTTGCCCGTTTGTTGAGCTATCTGACGGCACGACAATGACGGGTTGCGTAGGAGATGTTCTATTTCAAGGCCTGGTACTTGTAGGGATGTCTTTGTCTCACCACGAGGAATCGTGTGCGCACTTCCTCGTGTCGCTTCGCGTGAAGACCGCTCTGCGTCAACTGCCAAGCTGAACTCTGCTATGGAGCCAAATAAAAAATCAATCATTAGCAGGTGGCATATCGGATGCAATGAGCGGTCAGGACGCTCAACCAGATCTTCAATCCAGCGCAAAGGACTTCTGGCGGTCTGCAGCAGTCGGGATTGATGCTGAAAGTTAGCGAAGTCGGCAAAGTAGTGCCTCACCTCAGTTGCAACTAATCGGTAGTCGAGGCTCCGACGGCTCGACTGAAAGCCTTTTGCCGACAGGCGGTTTCGATATACGTTGGAGCGATCGGCATTGTTTATCGGCGGTAGGGCTGCCAGCAGGAGATCCGCCGATAGTTGCGCAAATCGGAATTGAAAACCACATTCAGGGGTGGTGCATTCCTCGCCGCTAGGAAGGCCTGGATACATTAAGGGTTGGCCAAATAGGCCTTCCTTCGGGATACTTTGTTGTTGCAACTGCAGAGAATGGCGGACGCAGCAGATCACTCCGGGTAGATGGTGCTGCCGATGCCAGTAGTGGCAGCCGTTCATCTCAATATCTTCGGCTACACATGCGGGGCAAAAGCGGTGTGGCGTGTTGATTCCGAACCGGTTTGCAACGAGACCAAGCCGCAGTTTCAAGTCAAGGGAGTTACCTGAGCGCGAGTCCTCCATTAGTTGTGCATAGCGCTCGTGATCCAAGAACGGCCTGTGATACGGTAGCAGCGTACTAACTTCCATAAGATCGGCGAAAGAGTCGTGTGGCAGCGCCCTCGCGCATCGCTCGTTCATGGCATCGAAGTGACTGGGAAGGGTAAGGCTGGGTGTAACCGTCCTGCCGCCAAAAATTTTCCTCACTGCGTCTCGGCCCGTTCCCCACGCATTCAAGATTGCTAACCTGCACAGCCATGAATACAGCAGTTCGTCGTGGAGCAGCTCAGGCGTGTAGCAGATAGTGGTTGAAGCGAGACGAGCGCGGTACACGTTTGCTAACTCCAGTCAATCAGCAGTCTCGCGGGCCAGCGGATCTTCTAAGGGGAGGTCAACCGGCTCAACCGGCCGGGGCGTGGCCTTTTTTTTGTTCTTTGTCGCAGGGGGACTGGGGGGCATGCTCTCTTCGTGTACATCGTCAAACTCTTCGTTTTTTACCCCTTTGGGTCGAGCAGGCTCCTCTGCCCCAAGCAGGGCGCGCATAGCTTTGTACCTAGGACTGAACAGCAGATCGTCAAACATTCGAAGCTTTGCAGGCTTCTTGCTGAGCAAGGCTGCAATTGCCGGGCCAAGAAATGCCATGTCAGTCGCCGCGGTTCGCTGAAACGCAGTAGCGTCGATAATTTCGCGCCCGCCAATCTCATTGTGCTGAGATAGTGTGAACGCGAGCGCCGCGAAAGCCGTATTTCCAGCTGAGGCCGTGTACCAAGCATCAAGGATTTCTTTCGTCAGCTTTGTCTTGGTCTTGACAAACGTATAGTCCCAATACGTATCGCAGAATTCTTCCCACTGAGGGCTATTCCTTGCCATCGGCTCAAGTACCAAGCTCCCGAAGGAAGCAAGTTTGCGGGTGTTTCGTACTGCCCCTTCTACGACAGCTTGGACCGCTGGTGTTGCAAGCGCCAATAAGCTAATGCCGAGCCGCTCAATGATTTCACTGAACAGGTTTAGAACAAGCTCCGCATTTTGGGCGCGCGCGCTGCGCAAATTCTGAACTTCATCAACGACAATAAAGCCCAAGGAGACAGCTGTTGCGACCTTGTTCATCAAGTCGACCATGGGTGCAATATTGCGTAGCGCTGCCGCCTTCCTCGAATAGTCGGTTCCTAGCAGTCGGTCGATCTCGTTGAAGAATTGAAGGCATAACGACTTGAGTGTTGCGTCGTGAGGCACTCTTAGAAGAACGTATACGACCTGATGGCATTTCAGATCAGCTCCGTGATAATTAGAGTGGCAAATAACCTGCTTGTATCTCAGTAAAGCTGCAGCTGCGAAAGTAGTCTTGCCTTGCCCGCTAACAGACATCATAAAGTAGCCTTTAGCCGAAGGTTTCCAGTCAGCAGGCATTGGTAGACCATTGGTTCCGGTGGTGGCAATTGCGTGCCTCCTCTGCCGGTCCATCGCAGTCAAAGGGTGGCGCGCTACATAAGTGTCGCGGGCCATCTTGGCCAGGGTGAAGCCAGCCTTTTGATATTCTGGGAAAGGGTAGACGATGTCGTTGATGGTGGACAGCTCCATCAGTCTAACGACCTCACTACTCCTGCGTAGCGTTGCCGATGGCTTCGCTGGGTAGTGCGCGAGGTTAGTCAAAAAGTCACTTTTGCTTTGCTCCAGAGGCGGCATTGCCTCAATGAACGGATTGCCTGCAAAGCGAGAAACTCCTGTATCGTGATACACCGCAGGGAATATCTCAACATCCTTCATCGCTTGCTCCTGTTTAGCTTCACTAGTTCTACCAATCGAGCCTTCTCCTCACGCTCTACTTCGCTCCAGCTTTTCCCAACGGACGCAGTGACCGTGTGCTCCTCGAACTCTGTCCGTGTTTGGGCATGCAACTGGTTTTTGAGTTTTGCGGTTTCTTGATACCTAGCTCGTTGCATATCAGCATTGGGCAAACGTTCGGCGGGGGCGCTCTTCTGCCGGTTGTTGACAGGCTTGGCCGCCTTTGCGGCAACCCGTACGCGTCGACTTTCATGGTCGGAGCGGGCCCAAAGGCGTGCACTGACAGTCGCGAAAGCCTCTTCCTCTTCAATTGAAATTCCTTCGCTGTCCCTTGCGTCACCAGCGCCCATCACGAAACACGGCCATTCGCCGTGTCTGCTCGCTATCATGATTACCGCTGGCTGCGTCTTGTCGAGTCGGATGTCCAGAGAAGGCCTGTTTCTGGGCGATCGCCTGATGTAGTCGATTGCGGCCTCGTTAGAGGGATGATATGCACGAGTCTTGTAGCGAAGAACACCTCCTGAAATACTCGCTTTATCTGAACTGAGTAACAGTCGGTAATAGTCTTCTTCCGTGTACGGTGCAGACCGAAGTCCCGTTATGTTTTCGAGTCCCCAAACGTACGCATTTTTCGGCGTAGGTTCGATGCCGTGTTGTGTAAGGATTTTTCGACGCTTGAGAGCTCGATGGGGACGGTTGTTGTAGTCCTTCACAATTTCGATCAACGCTCGGTACGCATCCGCAAGTGTGTGCACTGCAGCAGCTTCAGCCTTACGTGCAGCCCTTCTTGATTGAGGATCTAAGGGACGGTCTGCGTAAACACCTTTCATCCCCGATGCAGCCATGCGCTGCTTGATAGTGCGGATTAGCCTCTCTACTATTGCTTTGCCGTCTGGGCATAGAGGGGGGAGTGGCGTCAGGTCGATGCGCAGATCATCGACCACGCTTTGCAACATAGATCCACTCATGAAGTCGGATCCACGATCAGGACAGATAACGGCTGGAATACAGCCTATAGGCCATTGATTGTCAGAAACTTCTATGCCCAATCTCGAGAAGCGTTTTTCGCGAGAGGTAAATGCAATTAAGAGCGTGTTGCGAACTTCCTCGTACGAAGGCGCGCGCAAAGAGATGTACGCTGAGACGATAAATCTACTCCACCGGTCAATTAGGAAGTAAATGGTTGGTTTGCCTACCACTACAGGATTTTTTTCGCTGGAGACTAGGTAGAGTCGCCCTCCGGTGGAGTCGATCTCATATATTTCACCTGGACCTGCCGAAACTAGCGAGTTGGTGTTGGCCGGGTCACGACGAAGCCTGCGCTCATTTCGTGCCAAGTCTTCCGTAAGCTGCAACTCGCCATTTATGTAGTAGCAAAACTGGCGATAGGTTACTGGCTCTGATATCTGTTTGTTTATGTACTGGCGATAAGTATCAGGGTGGCTCTTCTGGAAAAAAGTGCTTAAGTAGGTTTCGTGCGCAATGGTCTTATTTGTTGGCCCCTTTCTGAGCAATTGCTTATAGCATCTGAGCATGTCGTCGACATCATCCGGAGTGACAACAAAATTGTTAGGACTTAGTTCATCGCTCAGAATATTTTTCCGGCCGCGGCGATTATTGGTCTTATCCGGAATTTCGCCATTTGCATGGTCTTTTTCACCTGACTCTTCACGACCCCTCTTGGTGCGCTTGGGGCCGCGAGGCAGTGCAACCAGTGCTATTTTTGTGCTGCCGAAGTAGTAGTAACGAAGGATGAGACGGTGCAGCGTCTTTTCCGCAACGTCTATGCTTAAAGCTCTCTCTCGAATTAAGGCGGTAAAGTGATGTCTCGATAGGTTTGTCCTATTTTCAAATGCCTGTATTACAGGCGCGATCTGGTCCCATGCTGATTGAATTTTTACTGCCTGAGAACTACCGCTTTCGGCTGGCACGGAGAGCTGTTGTGGAAGTACTATGCGACCCCATTTCGATGTAGGTGAGGTGAGCGCGCTAAGTTGATTCCAAGAATAGAAAATCGGTCGTTTGGCATACCTGGCTTCTTCGGGTGTGCCCACCCACATCGCATATGCCCCATCCTCAAAAATATGAGTTAGGCGAAGATACCGACCTGGTCGTTCGGAGTCATGCAGTGCCAAGCCTGCGTGAAGGGTTGGCTGATTGGGTAGCGCACGAAAATCAGTCATCGCTTCTTCTGATTCAAAAACAGTGGTCGATTGAGCGCCAACGGATGACCAAGCGAGATATCTATTTGACCTGACCAAGCGCAGTACCGAAACATGTCCAGCACCTGCGAATTGGGGAGTCGAAGAGTCTTGGTGAGCCTTGCCACTAACTCGCTGAGCAACTCGTTGCTTTTGTAGACGCTCTCGAAAGCAAGTAAGAAGCGTGGATCAAGCTGTGTTTCCGGATTGAAACGATGGCGAAACCACCCACGCATGAAGCGGAGGATTTCGAGCAGCGTCTTATTGAAGCGCGACGTATCTACCAAAGTCCAAGGTATGCCTCGTTCTTGACACCATCTGTGCTCCACCTCTAAACGCAATCTCTTTGAGGGATCGGCCGCATCTTCAGAAGTCTTAACGCTCGCTGCACGGTAGCTCTTTCCGTCCGCCGTCAGTTCCGTGATCAGAAAGTCGATCGTGAAGGGCTCCGGCAACCCTCTCTTGTATATGTGTCGAACCTCAAGTTCCGTACAGAGCTCGAGAGTTCTATCCAAATCCAAGATAGGCCATTGCTCTCGAATGTCTATCACACTCTCACGACGTTCCATAAGGTACAGATAGGTGGCCTCCAGATCGGAAAGACCTTGATGCGGGCGACCCGTAACGATGCCATGCCCACCCAACGAAGTGCCGCGCGAAGGAACGTCGCGTATGTAAAGCCAAGGCAGGTACTCGGCGCCCTGGAGCAGGCCTCGTCCCCTCTTGACGCGTGCTCTTAGATGGCTGGGGTAGAGGAGGGGGTCTGCTTTCCAATGCACGCGTCCATTGTGAGGGAATCACCAAAAAAGTCCATAAAAATTGTTTAAAAAGTCCAAAACATTAGTCGAGTAAGGGGGTCATCGCTTCACGGCCGCGCCGAGGTGGTCGAGGGCGCCCAATTGCTTCAACCAGACGGACAGCTGGTTGTAGCAGTGGAATGCCTCCACCTTGCCGTCCCGAAGCCGGAAGACGTCGCAGCAGGGGACGTCGAAGGTGCGGCCCGTTGCGGGCAGGACGCCTTCACTGGTCATGAAATCCCCTTGGTGCGTGCCTTGCAGCCTGAGTTCGACGATCACCGCGTCGCCTGCCGTGTAGACCCGCAGCAGCTCGCGGTGCATGTCGGGAAAGGCTGCCGCAATGGCATGGATCAGTTGGCCCACGTCCCGGCCGGTCAGTCGCATGCCTGAGGCTTCGTCCTGGAAGAAGCCATCGGCGTGGAACAGGTCGGCGAACTGGTCCGCATCCCGGCCGGCGCCTTCCGCCAGGGTATAGAGGTGCCTGATGATGTCTTCGTTGGTGGCCATCTTCGTGTCGTGGAAGGATGAATGAATGTCCGTCTCTGGAGTTCCTGGGAAGTCCCGGACCGGATACGGCTTGTGTGAACGACGTTGGGGGGATGCCTGCGTTTTTCCAGCCCGCCGTTTTGTGAGCGCATTAACAAAAAGTGTCCGCCGACGCGCGGGGACTCTTGGATGCACCGTATGGCTGCCGTGACGGCCCGCCCCGAAGGCCCGTCATACCCCCAGCAACTTCTCCAGCACCTCCACCCGGTGCCGCCGCGGCACCGTGATGGCGTAGAAGCTCTCGGTCAGCTCGCTCGACTGGCCGGCAATGACCAGCAGGCCGCTCTTCAGCTCGTCCTGCACCACCACCTCGGACAGCAGCGCGAGCCAGCCGCTGTCGCGGGCGATCAGGCGCAGCAGGGCCATGTCGTCCACTTCGGCGCGCAGGCGGGGGGCCACGCCGGCCGAGGCGCAGAGCGCGTCGAAGGGGCCGCGCACGGCATGGCGGGGGCCGGGCAGGGCGATGTCCATGCCGTGCAGGTCCTGCGGTACGCGCAGTCCGCCAGCGGGCCAGCGGTGGGCCGGGCCCACGATCGAAATCGCCTGGCTGGCCAGGAAGCGGCAGTGCAGCGGCCGTCCGGGTTCGGCCGGCACGCTCTGGTTGGCCAGCACGACGTCCAATTGGTGCTCCATCAGCCGCTGCAGCAGATCGTCCAGCAGGCCGGATTCGAGGGTCAGCACCACGTCCGGATCGACCAATAGCGGGCGCAGCAGGTTCTCCTGGTAGTTGCGCGACATGGTGGCGACCGCGCCCACGCGCAGCCGCGTCAGCCCCTGGCTGCGGCCCTGCAGCCGGCCCAGCATTTCCTGCCCCAGGCCGAAGATGTCCTCGGCATACGACAGCACCACCCGGCCCGCTTCGGTGAGCACCAGCCGCCGGTTCTCGCGCGTGAACAGCGGCTCGCCCAGCCGCTCTTCGAGCTGGCGGATCTGCGCCGACAGGGCCGACTGCGAGGCATGCACTTCCTCGGCCGCCCGCGTCAGGTGGCCCAGTTTGGCCACCCGCCAGAAATAGAAGAGGTGGTGGAAATTGAGCTGTTCCAGGCGCATCGTTCTTTTTAAAAGATCAATTCGTTTCGTTTAATGAATTTTACAGAACAAGCGCCGAGCGCGACCATGGCGACCCATGAAAGCCCTCGACTCCGTTCTCTCCCTGGCCGCGCTGCTGCCCGCGGCGCTGATGCTCTGCACCGCGGCCGGCCTGTCGCTCCACCGCGGCGCGGTCCGCCCCGCCTGGAAGGCACTGCGTGCGGCGTCCGCGCTGGGCCTGTTGGCTGCGTTGGCCGGCTTGGTGGCCGTGGTGGTGGGCGCTCCGACACCGCTCGCTCCCTGGATCCGCCCCACGGTGCCCGGTACCGCCGTCGCAATACTCGTGCAGGCGCTGGGCGGGGTGGTGGGGGTGTTCTCCGCCCGCTACCTGGAGGGTGAACCGCGCCAGGCCCGCTACGCCGCCGCGCTGGCCGCGGTGCTGGGCGGCGTGCAGCTGTTGCTGCTGGCCGACCACTGGGCCGTGCTGATCGCCGCCTGGGCCGGCATCGGCCTGGCGCTGGAGCGGCTGCTGTGCTTCTACGCCGACCGTCCGTTCGCGCTGCTGGCCGCGCACAAGAAGCGCGTGGCGGACCGGGCGGCCGATGGGCTGCTGGTCGCTGCCGCAGTGCTCTGCTGGCAGGCCGTGGGCAGCGGCTCGCTGAGCGATCTCGCCGTGCACGTGCGGGCCGAGGGCCTGTCGGTGCCGCTGCAGGTGGCCGCGGTGCTGCTGGTGGGCGCCGTGGTGCTGCGCACCGCGCTGATGCCGGTGCACGGCTGGCTGATCCAGGTCATGGAGGCGCCCACGCCGGTGTCGGCGCTGCTGCATGCCGGCGTCGTCAACCTGGGCGGCGTGGTGCTGATCCGCTGCGCGCCGCTGCTGGAGCACGCCACGCCGGCGCGTACCCTGCTGGTGGTGCTGGGCCTGGCGACGGCGCTGGGCGCCGGCCTGGTGATGCTCACCCGCATCAGCATCAAGGTGCGGCTGGCCTGGAGCACCGTGGCGCAGATGGGCTTCATGCTGCTGGAATGCGGGCTGGGCCTCTACACCCTCGCGGCGCTGCACCTGCTGGGCCACTCCATCTACAAGGCGCATGCCTTCCTGGCCGCGTCCGACGCGGTGCGGCACACCCGGGCGCACGCGCTGCGGCCACCGCAGCAGCCCGCCCCTGCCAGCCTGCTGGCCGCGCCGTTCCTGGCCGGCGCGGTCGTGGTGGCCGTGGGCAGTGGCTGGCCGCTCTGGTGGACGGGGGTGATGGCCCTGGCCTGGGCGCCGTTGCTGTGGGTGCCGGCGCTGCCGCCGCTGCTCACCGGCCTGGCCGCCACGGCGCTGCTGACGGCGGTGGCCCGCGCCGCCCATGCGCTGCCGCTCGGCCTGCACGACGCGCCGCATGGCGTGCTGGGGCTGCTGGCCCTGGCCGGCATGGCCGTGCTCTACACCGTGCTCGTCGCGCTCCAGTGGCGGCCCGAGGCGCTGCGCAGCGCGCGGCGCTGGAGCTACGCCGGTTTCTACCTCGACGAGTTCTACACCCGCTGGAGCCTGCGCCTGTGGCCGCGCCGATGGACGCCCGCACGGCCGACACCGCCCACACCCCGCTCCGCCACCACGATCTGACCGCAAAGGACGACGCCATGCACACCGATACCCTCGAACGCGACGCCCTGGCCCGGGCCGAGCCGCACGCCCGCATCCAGGCCGCCTGCGCGCAGGCCTGCAGCGCGATCGCCCCCGCCTGGCCGCTGGACCGCGCCATCGCCGTCAATCCGCACTGGCAGCGCACGGGCCAGCCGCTGCGCCGCGTCGCTGCGCGCATGGCGCTGCTGGGCGGCATCCAGGTGTTCCCGCCGCGCGAGCGCCAGGCGGAGGCCTGGCACGGCGGCCACATCGCCCCGCAGGATCTGGCCCTGGCGTTGCAGCGGCTGCCGGATGCGGCAGGCCTGGGCGCGGAGGATTGCGTCGCCGCGCTGGGCCGCCCTGACGGGCTGCGGCCCCTGCCGCTGCTGATCGACGTGCTGGACAACGACCCGGCCCGGGACATGCGCCTGACCTGGCGCCAGGCCGTCACCCACCAGGTCAGCCAGACCTGCGCGGCGTTCTTCGACCGGGCGCAGGCCGACTGGCAGCCCGAGCGCGGCCCGGGCCTCTACGCCTTCTGGCGCGAGACGCTGACGCACGACCACGGCATCGGCACGCTGATGGGCCTGCCCGGCCTGCACCGCGGCGTGCAGGCCCTGCCGGCGACGCGCGAGGACGCGCAGGCCTGGGCGATGCGCCATCTGCAGCTCCCTGATGGCGCCTGGGCCGACTACCTGGAGGCGGTGCTGCTCACCGTCAACGGCTGGGCCTCGTGGTGCGCGTACCTCGCCTGGCAGGCGCCCGAGGGCGCGCCGGAGCGCGAGCACCTGCGCGATTTGCTGGCCATCCGCCTGGCCTGGGGCGCGGTGCTGCTGGAGTGCAAGGAGGACGCCGCCGCGCGCCAGGCCTTCGCCGCGCTGCAGGCCGAGTGGCGCCGCGCGCCCGAGCGGCTGCGGCAGGCCGAGCAGGCGCTGGTCGTCGACGAGGTCTGGCAGCTCGCGCTGGAGCTGGGCTACCAGCGCACGCTGGCCCGGGAACTGGCCCAGTCCCCGGGCGTCCGGCCCGCCGAACCCGAGGCGCAGGCCGTGTTCTGCATCGACGTGCGCAGCGAACCGCTGCGCCGCGCGCTGGAGGCCGTGTCGCCGACGCTGCAGACGCTGGGCTTCGCCGGCTTCTTCGGGGTGCCGGCGGCGTACACGCCGCTGGGCACCACGGCGCGCCGGCCGCAGCTGCCGGGCCTGCTGCAGCCGGCGGTGGAAGTGACCGACCAGCTGCCCGACACCGCAGCCGCCATCGCCGCGCGCCACCGCCGCCTGGGCTGGGCCGCGCAGTGGGAGTCCGCCACGCGCTGGCCCGGCGCGGCCTTCTCCTTCGTCGAGGCGCTGGGCGCGGGCTACCTCGGCAAGCTGGGCGGCTGGCTGTGGCCGCGCGAACAGGCCCGCGACAGCGGCGACCACGACGGCCTGCCGGCACGCTACCGCCCCGTCTGCCGGCCCATGCTGAGCGGCCTGTCGCTGCAGGAGCGCGCCGCGCTCGCCGCGCGCGTGCTCAAGGGCCTGGGCCTGGCCCGCGGCGCCGCGCCGCTGGTGATGCTGGTGGGCCATGGCAGCCAGTCGGCCAACAACGCCCAGGCCGCCGCGCTGGACTGCGGCGCCTGCTGCGGCCAGACCGGCGAGGTCAATGCGCGCGCCCTGGCGCTGCTGCTGAACGATGCCGGGGTGCGTGCCGCGCTGCCGGCGCTCGGCATCGCGCTGCCCGAGGCCACGCGGTTCGTCGCCGCGCTGCACAACACGACCACCGACGAGATCGAGGGCTTCGACCTCGATCTGCTGACGCCCGAGGCGCGGGCGCGGTGGGAGCGCTGGCAGCCGGTGTTCACCGCCGCGGGCGACCGCGTGCGCCGCGAACGCGCCCCCTCGCTCGGCCTGGACGCGCAGGCCGCGGCCGGGGACCTGCTGTCCGCGCTGCGCCGCCGCGCCAGCGACGGCGCCCAGACCCGGCCCGAATGGGGCCTGGCCGGCAATGCCGCCTTCGTCATCGCGCCGCGCGCCCGCACCCGGGGCGCGGAGCTGGGCGGCCGCGCCTTCCTGCACGACTACGACCCCGGCCAGGATGCCGACGGCAGCCTGCTGGAGCTGCTGATGACGGCACCCATGCTCGTGACGCACTGGATCAACTGGCAATACCACGCCTCCACCTGCGATCCCGAGCGCCTGGGCAGCGGCAACAAGCTGCTGCACAACGTGGTGGGCGGGCACATCGGCGTGTTCGAGGGCAATGGCGGCGACCTGCGCATCGGCCTGTCGCGCCAGTCGCTGCACGACGGCCAGCGCTGGATGCACGAGCCGCTGCGGCTCACCGTGGCCATCGACGCGCCCGCGGCGGCGATCGATGCGGTCATCGCAAAACACGCGGTGCTGCAGCAACTGCTCGGCCACGGGTGGCTGCACCTGTGGCGGTTCGGGGAAGCGGGGCTGGAGCGGCGCGATGGGGGGCGGTGGTGCGCTGTGGAAGCGGGTCCATCCACGGTGTGAACGGGGAGCAGCGGCAGACCGCCTACCGCGGGGCAGGGGGCCACGTGCCGGCGGCCAGGCGCGCTTCGAACCATCGGGGCATGGCCGCATCCTCGACCGCGTACTCGCCGCGTGCCGATTTCCATACCAGGGCCGGTGTGCGCTGCCGCAGCGATTCCAGCGCCTTCTGCGCCTGCTGAACGCTCACCGGGCGGTCCAGCTTCTCGCGGTAGAAGCGCAGGGCTTCGGCATCGTAGGGGCGGAAGCGCGGCCCCTGCGCCAGCATGCGCCACAGCACCGCCTGTTCGATCGGCTTGAGGCCCAGGTAGTCGGACTCCATCTGCGCTTCGTCCTGCGCCTGCTGGTCCTCGGCGGCCTGTTGCAGCGCCGGCTCGAAACGGCCGCTGTGGTCCGACAGAGGGCTGAGCACGGCGCCCATCGCCGCCATGAAGAACTGTGGCCGGTGACCGAAGGCGGCGAATGCCGCTTGCAGTGCAGCCCGGTCCACGGGGACCAGGTCCGGCCGCTGGGCTTCCACCCGCCCGGCCACGTGGGCGATGAAGTCGGTATCCAGCGGCGGCAGTGCCTGGATCTGCGAACCGTAGAACGGAGCCCCCGCGCTCACCACCAGACGCAGCAGCTTGTCGCGGTCGGAGCCCGACATCACCAGCATCAGGTTCACCCGACCGGGCTGGTTGATCTGGTCCCGCGCGGATTTCAGGGCCGTCATCGCCGCTTCTCCCGCCTCGCTGGTCAGGGCATGCTGCGCCTCGTCGATGATCAGCGCCACGGGCCTGCCCGCTGCCTGCTGCAGGCTGCGCAACGCGTCCACCAGGGTCAGACCGTCGATCTGGCCGATCCGGCTGGTGTCGATGTCCAGCGCGCCGGCCACCTTCACGCTCTTGACGCCGGCCTTCTTCGCGGTGCGGGCCACGAGCCCGAGATGGGACTGCAAGGCCTGTGCGATGGCCTCGGCAATCAGGGTGCCCGGATCGCGCCGGATGTCGGCCCACAGGTCCACATACACCACTTCAACGCCCGCCTGTTGCAGGGCCGGTGCGAGGTCGCCCTGCAGGAACGTGCTTTTGCCGGTGCGGCGGGGCGCAGCGAGGAACAGGCCATTGTGTGCATCGCCCAGCAGCAGGCGCCCCCCCAGGGCCTGCACCATGTGCTGCGCCAATGCCGCGCGGTGGTAGGCGATCATGCGATTACCCTTTTTTATCCGTAGAAAGATATTTTATCTTTTTTTGGATAAAACTCGATAGTCGATGCCCGCCGTTCAGCCGATGGATGACGCACCGCGTCGCCGGGCCGGTGGACAATTCCTTTCCACATGCTCACCATCCACGCCGACACCTCGCACGTCATCCAGCTCGCGGTGGGGCCCGCGTTCATGCTGGCCGCCATCGGCGGCACGCTCACGGTGCTCACCAACCGGCTGGCCCGCATCAACGACCGCACCATCAAGCGCCGGGACGATCTGGAACATGCGTCGGGCGAAGCCAGCCCGGCGCTGCAGCAGGAGCTGCAGGCCCTCAACCGCCGCGCGAAGGTTGTCAATGCCGCGATCACCGTCGCCGCCGGCTGCGCGATCCTGGTGTGCTTTCTGATCGTGTCGCTTTTCGTGGGCAACGAGCTGGGCATCGCCTTCGACCGGCCGGTGGCGGGCCTCTTCGTGCTCGCGATGCTGGGGCTCGTGGGCACCTACACGCTCATGCTGGTGGAGATCTACCTGGCGCAGCACAGCATCAATCCGACGTGACGGCAGATGGCGCCGGTGCGGGGCCGAGAAGCGTTCGCACCATTTCTCCGAGCGGCCCGCGCCAGCGGCGATGATGCGGGTACTACTACCCCAGGAGCCTCCATGTCCCGGCTGATGACTTTTCTTGCTTTCGTAGGCGTGCTGGCCGCGCTGTACTTCGCGTACCGTTACGGCGTTTTCTGAGCCGGCGAGGCGGGCCGAACGCAGGCGCGGCATACCATGGGCTGCCGCGCCCGCCCGGGGTCACCCCGCGTGCGCCCGCATCCACGCCACGATGTCGGCCGTCACTTCGTCCCGGTTGGTTTCGTTCACGATCTCGTGCCGGCCGGCGGGGTACAGCCTCACCGTCACATCCCGCAGGCCCGCGTCGCGGTAGCGCTGCCCCAGCAGCTGCAGCCGCTCGCCGCCGGCGGCGAGCGGGTCGGCGTCGCCGGAGGCGATCAGCAGGGGCAGGTCGCTGCGGATGCGCGCGAGCTGCGCCGGGTCGGCCACGCGCGGGGCGGGCGAAAGGAGGGCGGGGAACACGTCGGCGGGCACGTCCCATCCGCACCACGGGTCGGCGATGTAGGCATCGACCTCGGCGGCATCGCGCGACAGCCATTCGTAGCCCGTGCGGTGCTCGAAACCCGCATTGAGCGCCGCGAGGCCGGAGGGCGCGCCCGCCGGAGCCCGGGCCATGCCGGCCGCGAACAGATCCAGCGCGGTGGAGCCCGACAGCACCACGCCCGACCACGTGGCCGAGTGGTCGAGCAGGGCGGCCTGGGCCGCGAAGGAGCCCATCGAGTGGGCGAACAGGAACAGCGGCAGGTCGGCATGCCGGGACCGCAGCGCAGCGCCGAACTGGGCCACGTCGGCGATCAATCCGCCGAACCCGGCCGGGCCGAAATCACCCATGCGCCCGGCGGCGGTGCGCCCGTGCCCGCGGTGGTCGACGGCATGGACCAGGAACCCGGCGGCGTTCAGCGCCTTCGCGAACCGGTCGTAGCGCTCGCCGTGCTCGGCGAGTCCGTGGGCGATCTGCACCACGCCCGTGGGCGTGCCCGTGACGTCGGTCCAGGCGTACGCTGTGACGGGCGTGCCGTCCGCATCGGAGAGGAAGGAGGAGGTCGATGTGCTCATCGTTCCATTCTCACACCGCGGCGGCAGGGTCCGCCAGCGCGGTTCCCTCAGTCGCTGTCCGCGTCCGCGTCCGAATCCGTGTCCATGTCCGTATCCGGGCCGATGCCGGAATCCGCGCCGCGCTGGCAGTGCGGGGGCGGCGGCCATCCGCCTTCCCTGCCTCCCGCGCCATCGCGCCGTGCGCTTTCCTGCTGCCGCCACTCGCGGGGCGAGAGTCCGCATTGCGCCTTGAAGGCCCGCGACAGTGCCGCCTCGCTGCCGTAGCCCACGTCCACGGCGATGGCCTTGAGCTGCCGTCCCTGCAGCAGGGCCTGCTGCGCGAGCCGGATGCGCCAGACCTGGAGGTAGCCGCCCGGCGTGCAGCCCAGGGTGTCGCGGAAGGTGTTGGCGAATGCCGTGCGCGACATGCCGGCGGCGGCGGCGAGGGCGTCGAGCGACCACTCCTGCTCGGGCCGTTCGTGCAGGGCCACGAGCGCCCGGCGCAGCTTGGGATGGGACAGGCCGGCCAGCATGCCGCCCTCGATCCCCTGCGTTTCCATGAGGTGCCGCAGCACCTGGATCAGCACCACGCCGAACAGCCGGTCGATCAGCGCATGGCGGCCGCAGTTGTCGCCGAACGCTTCCGTGAACAGCAGCGAGAGCACGCCGGCCGCGCCATCGATGGACGCGAGCGGCACGCAGATCTCGTCCGGCAGGGCGCGGGCGACGGGATTCGCGGCACCGCCCTCGAAATCCAGCCGTGCGCACACCAGGTGCGCCCCCAGCTCCGTGCCGCACACGAACTGCCGCGGTACCGGCCGGGGATAGAGCAGCAGGCTGGGGACGTTCACCGTGAGCGGCGGATGCCCCGGCCGCACCACGCCGACCGGGCCGGAGCGGACCAGGTGCATGTGGCCGCCTTCGCCCGGGGCGAGGAGGTCCGTGACGCCGCACAGGGAGCCTGCGTGGAACATGTGCGTGCGCACGGGGAAATGGGTCAGCAGGGCTTGCAAGCGATCGGTGCAGGATTCGATCATTTGGTACTCGCTGTCAAGTTTTAGGTATTTTATGTGTTCTTCGATTCAGTCTTTCACTCTACAGTGTAGTTCGCGTTCGGCCTCTTCCCCCCATTCCCCTCTGCCAGGAGACATTCATGACCTCGGAACCCGTTCTGTACCGCGCTCTCACGGCCACCGCCGGACACAGTCCGGTGTGCGATGCCTCGCTGCAGGATGTCCTGAAGGGGCCCATGCCGTGGGACCGGTACGGAGACGGCGGACGGCCCGGCCTCTCCGCCGCGCAGCCGGCGCTGACCGGCTATTCGGCGTGTTTCCTCAGCGCACTGCAGTTCGTGGCGGCGCAGGACCGGGTGAGGTTGCCCGCCACCATCGTGGTCACCGAGACCGCGGCCCTCGCGGCCATTCCCACCGGCTTCGCCATCCAGGTGGATCTGCGCGTCAACGTGCCCGGGATGCCCCCGGGCCTGGCGCGCGAGTTGATCGACAAGGCCCACATCGTCTGCCCCTATTCGCGGGTGACGCGCAACACCGTCGACGTGCGCCTGACGCTGGTCTGAATTCCGCTGCCGCCCGCCGGGGTGCCCGGCGCGCGCGCAGCCCTTACCGCTTCAGGCGCTCGATCTCCGCGCGCAGCTGCTCGATCATCAGGCGCTGCTCCGCGATCGCGTCGCGCTGCTCCTTGAGCAGCGTGTGCAGGCCCTGGATCGCGACGAGGGCCGCGCCGTCGGCGTCCACCGTGTTGATGGTGGTGTCGTTCTCGCCCAGGCCGAAGGCCGCGCGGAAATCCTGCGCGGTGGGCCCGAGGTGGCGGATGGCCGGGGCCTGGGTCTTGTAGTTCCAGGTCTGGATCGGCATGGCCGCGATCTTCTCCAGCACGGCGACCGGGTCCACGTCCGCGAAGTTCTCTTTCTTGTTCCGGTCGCTGATGCTGTTCCATGCGCCCCCGCCGGCGGCCACGGTGACCCCTGAGGACAGGTTCTGGCTGGTATAGAAATAGATGCCGCCGCAGCCACGGGCGACGAACTGGTTGTTGGCGGTGGTCCGGACGTCGTCGCTGGAAAAACTCGCGCACCCATCGCCGAGCACGATGGCGCCCTGGTGGCTTGCAGTGGCATTCTTGCCGATGGCCACGCTGAACTGCCCCGTGGCCTTGTTCTGCAGGCCGATCGCCACGCCGAAGTTGCCGGTCGCACGCGAGGGCCCGATCGTGATCGAGGCAAGGCCGCTGGCAATGGAACTCGGCCCCAGGGCCAGTGCGTCGTCGTAGGTGGCTTGCGCGCCGCTGCCGATGGCGACCGCACCCACGCCCGATGCCGTGCCGTTGAAGGCGAGGGTGCGGTCGGATTGGGCGGTGCCGCTGTTGCCCAGCGCGACGGAGCTGTCGCCATGCGCAGAGGTGCTCTGACCGGCCGCGAAGCTGTTGGGCCCCACTGCCCGCGTGTTCGACCCGAACGCGGCGGAGGCATCGCCGATGTTCGCGTCGTCCCAGTAGGCTGCGCCGAAGCTGTCCACGCGGCCCGCGCGGAACGCGGACTTGGAGGGCACCCACATCATCCGCACGCCGGCCCCGCTGGCGGGCGTGGTGCCGTTGCCGGACGTGCCGCCGACGGTGAAGGCACCGTCGTCGGACAGCCGCATCAGGGCCTGGTCGCCGCCACCGGTGGCGACGTTGACCAGCGCGGCGGTGCCGGTGCCGATCGCGTTCGCCGACGCGATGTTCACCAGCGGCAGCGTGGCGCTGGCCTGGATGGCGGCGGGGGAGAGCCCGACCACCGTGCCGGAGGTGTCCGCGCCCCTGGCGGCCAGCAGCGACCAGTCGGCCGTCTGGCCCGGCGTGCTGCCCGCCGCCACCACGGAAGAGATGGCGACGTACGAGGAACCGAGGTATTGCACCGCGTCGCGCGCGACGTAGGAAGCAGAGGCCGACCATGCGCCCTGCCAGGTGAGTCCGATCGGGCCCTGGATGCCTGCAGGGCCGGTCGTTCCCTGCACGCCTTGCGGGCCGGCGGGGCCCGTGGCCCCGGCCGAACCCACGGCCCCTGCAGGTCCGGTCGCGCCGGTGGTCCCGGTGGCGCCCGCTGCACCGGTCACCCCGGCCGGTCCCGTGGCGCCGGTTTCTCCCCGGGGGCCCATGGCTCCGGTGGCACCGGTGGCACCGGTGGTGCCCCGGGGGCCGGTGATCGCTGCGGGATCGCAGTTGCCCACTACGCCGGTCGCATCGCGGCAGACGACCTGCTGGAACGTCGCCGACGTGTTGGGTAGCCCCGGCAGTTGCACGCCCCCGGGACCGGCGCGCAAGGCCGGCGTGTCGGGGTTGGAATTCAGGACCACGCTGCCTCCAGGGGGCGGGGTGAGCGTGATGTCGGCAGCGAGGGCGGGCGCGCCGACCAGGGCCGCAATGGCCCAGAAGCAGGGATGGGGAGTCATGAGGGATGCATGGGAGGCGGCAGGGCTGCCACCGGAGGGAGCGCCGTGAACGAAGGGATTCGCCAGGATCGCCATAGGATAGGAGCGCGGTTGCAAAAACTTGCAACTTCTTTGCCGGTTTCCGAAAGCCACTGTCGCGTGATCGGCCCTGCCCCGGCAGCTCGACTGTGCGTCGTTCCTTAGTCCTACAGTGACGCGCACGTGCGGGGGCTAATTTCTTGCCCATGCCGGAAAAAAATCTCAAGAGTTCGTGGGCCCTCGCCAAGCAGGCGGTGTCGTCCTGGGTCGACGACTACGCGCCCAGCATGGGCGCGGCGCTGTCGTACTACAGCGTGTTCTCGCTCGCGCCGCTGCTGGCGATCGTCATTTCCGTCGCGGGCCTGGTGTTCGGCGAGGAGGCTGCGCGCGGCGAGGTGTTCGCGCAGTTGAGCGGGCTGATGGGCGCGGACGCCGCCGCCGCGGTGGAAGAGCTGCTCAACGCGGCGGCCAAGCCGTCGACCGGCATCACGTCCGCCGTGATCGGTCTGGTGATGCTGGTGGTGGGCGCCACCACCGTGTTCGGTGAGCTGCAGGACGCGCTCGACCGCATCTGGCGGGCGCCGGTGCGTGAAGGCTCGACGGGTCTCTGGGGGCTGCTGCGCTCGCGGTTCCTGTCGTTCGGGATGATCCTCGGCATCGCCTTCCTGCTCATGGTCTCGCTGGTCATGAGCGCGGCGGTGTCGGCGCTGGGCAAGTGGTGGGCGCCCGCATTCGGCGGCTGGGAGCTGCTGGCGCAGGGGATCAACGCGGTGGTGGGATTCGCGCTCACCACCGTCGTGTTCGCGATGATCTACAAGATCATGCCGCGGGTGCACGTGCGCTGGCACGACGTGTGGCTCGGAGCGGCCATCACCGCGGTGCTGTTCACCGTGGGCCGGATGCTGATCGGGCTCTACATCGGCAAGACCGCCCTGGCCTCCGGCTTCGGTGCCGCGGGGTCGCTGGCGGTGATCTTCGTGTGGGTGTACTACTCGGCGCAGATCTTCCTGATGGGGGCGGAATTCACCTGGGTATATGCGCGCACTTTTGGATCGATGCGGGACCGGGTGGACGGCCCTCCGGCGGGCAATGCGTCTTCGGCCTCCGCGTCCCGCAGTGGTGGGCCGGGCGCCGTTCCCGATGGGCCCCGCGCCGCAGGCTCCGGGCGCGCCGCAGGCTCCGTGGCGTCCTGAGGGCCGCCGAGGGCGGCGCCACAAGCCGGCCCAGTGCCATTCCATTCAGACCCGGCACGAACGCCAGCCCAGGGCCTGGGCCGGCCACCAGCCGCTCAGCGAAACCCGTGCCTGCGCACCTCCGGCCCCTGCCCGATGCGGTGCAGCGCCTGCTGGCATTCCGCCAGGGTGCGTTCCCGCCGGGCCGCCAGCCAGCCCACGGCGAACCAGGCCTGTGGGTCGCGGCGCGCCATCTTCCGGTACAGCCCTTCAGCCACCTGCTCGTCGTTGAGGCGTCCCAGCGCATCCTGGGCGGGCTCCAGCCGGCGCAGGAATTTGCGGCCACGGCCCTGGAGTGCCGGCGCGAAGAACTCCGTGAGATAGCGCAGGCGCTTGATGCGCTTGCGCACGCCGTGCCGCGTTTCCGCCGGCAGGGCGGCAAAGCCTTTCGCTTCCTTGCCGATCTTGCGGTGCAGCCGGCGCAGGGCCTTGCGGACCGTGCGCCGCGTGCCACGGGCATCCAGCGCCGGCGGGTGCGTGCCCGTGGGCAATGGCTTCGCGGGCGCGGAAGCACCCGCGGCGGCGAAGCCCATCAGCGCGATCAGCGCGGCCTGGAATGCGCCGTCGCCCACGACCTCCTGCGCCGAGGTGGACGGCGGCTCGTGCGCTGCGATGGACGGGCCGTCGGAAGCGCGCAGGGCTTGGTCGAACGATTCCAGCACGTGCTCGCCGTCGCGCAGCTCGCCCAGGCGCCGGAACGCGGTGCGCAGCGGCGCCTGCCAGTCTGGATCGAAGCGGCCGGGCGCGAAGGCGTCGAGTTCGCGCAGGGCGGTGCGCAGCCGGCGGATGCCCACGCGCAACTGGTGCACGTGCCCATCGTCGCCGTGGCCCTGCGCGATCACGCTGGCATTGGGAAGGATCTGCTCCAGGCAGTTGCCCACCACCGCCCGCTGCAGCGCTTCGCCGCTCGGCAGGCGGTGCTTCTTCGCGCGCATCGGCACGGCCTTGGTGGCCGGTCCGGCGGCGTGGCCGGCGCGCAGACGCTCGCCGCGTTCGGCCTTGGAGACGGTGCTGACGCGCAGGCCGTGGCTGCGCGCCCAGGCGGACGCCACCTGCACGAGGGCCTTGACGGAGCCTTCCTTGAGTTCCAGCTCCAGCTCGCTGAGGGGCAGGGAGGCCTCCTCGGGCGTTCCGCGGTGCGCCACGACGCGGCCGGTGTCGAGCGCGATTTCCACCATGCCGCCGCCCTCCAGCGGCAGTTCGCGCGTCACGCGTTCGAACTCCGTGCCGTAGGTCTCGACCACGCCGGCCTTCGCGGCGGCCAGCACCTTCTCCAGCTGCCGCCCGGCGGCCGAGCCGGCATGCAGCGACGCATCGGGGCGGGGCACTTCGGCCGGATCGGCGGGGCGCGGCAGGTCCGCGTTGTGCTCTTCGCGCGCGAGCGGGCCGTCGCCCAGCGTCTTGACGGTCTGCACCCAGGTGCCGCCTTCGTTGCGCACGCGCCAGGCGATGCCGTGGCGGGCCAGATCGCCATCGGGCGTGTCGAAATAATGCGCCTGCATGCGGCGCGCGGTGAAGTGGCCCTGCTGCATGGCGGCCTCCACGCCGGCGAGGCGGTGCGGGGGGATCAGGAACTTGAATTCGGTTTCCATGGCGGCTCCTTGGAATGGGTCGGTAATGGAGGGGGGCAGGGTGCCGGATGCTATCGGCCCGGCGATGGGCTCGGCAGGTTTCCCGGCTGTGCAGCGAGGGCTTCTGCGAGATAGGGCGCGGTGCGGGAGGGCGTACAGGCGGCGGCCTCCTGCGGCGTGCCCGCGCACACGATGCGGCCCCCGGCATCGCCGGCGCCGGGCCCGACGTCGATCACCCAGTCGCAGGCCGCGACGAAGTGCATGTCGTGCTCCACGGCCACGACGGTGTGGCCCGCGCGCACCAGGGCATCCAGGTGCTGCAGCAGGCGATCGGCATCCGCCGGGTGCAGGCCGGTGGTCGGCTCGTCCAGCACGTAGAGCGTGTGGCCGCGCTGCGTGCGCTGCAACTCGGCCGCGAGCTTGATGCGCTGCGCCTCGCCGCCCGACAGCTCGGTCGCGGGCTGGCCCAGGCGCAGGTAGCCCAGGCCGATGTCCCGCAGCACCTGCAGCGGGCGCAGCACCGCAGGCTCTTCGGCGAAGGCGTCGCAGGCCGCGTCGACGGTCAGTCCCAGCACGTCGGCGATGTTCAGGCCGCTCCAGGTGATGGCGAGTGTTTGGGGGTTGTAGCGCGCGCCGTGGCAGGTGGGGCAGGGCGCGTAGGTGCTGGGCAGGAAGAGCAGTTCCACGCTGACGAAGCCCTCGCCCTGGCAGGTGGGGCAGCGCCCCTTGGCGACGTTGAACGAGAACCTGCCCGCGTCGTAGCGCTTCCTGCGCGCGGCCGGCGTGGCGGCGAACAGCTTGCGGATCGCGTCGAACAGGCCGGTGTAGGTGGCGAGGTTGGAGCGCGGCGTGCGGCCGATCGGCTTCTGGTCCACGTTCACGAGCCGCCGGACCGTGTCGACGGCGCCCGCCAGCCGGCCGGTGCAGCGCCCGTCCCCCTCCGCCGCGGTGGAGGCACCCGGGTCGTCGTCCGCGCCGATGGGCGGCGCGGCATGCGGCAGCGCGGCGTCGTCGTCCCCGGAGCCGCCCTGCGCAGCGTGCGCATCCTGCCCCAGGTGGTCCGCGACCAGCGACAGCAGCGCATGGCTCACGAGGCTGGATTTGCCCGATCCCGACACGCCGGTCACCGCCGTGAGGCAGCCCAGGGGGATGCCGGCCTGCACGCCGTGCAGGTTGTGGCAGTGCACGTCCTCCATCCGCAGCCACTCGGACGGAGTGCGGCGCTCCCGCCCGGCGCGCGCGCCGGGCTCGAACAGGTAGGGCCGGGTGCGGGAGTCCGCCACGCCCTGCAGGCCTTGCGGCGGGCCGCTGTAGAGCACGCGGCCGCCGCGCTCGCCCGCGTCGGGGCCCACGTCCACCAGCCAGTCGGCGCGGCGCATCGTGGCCACGTCGTGCTCGACGACGACGATGGAGTTTCCGGCGGCCTTCAGGCGATCGAGCGCCGCCAGCAGCGATTCGCCGTCGGCCGGGTGCAGGCCCGCCGAGGGCTCGTCGAGCACGTAGACCACGCCGAACAGCTGCGACGCCAGCTGCGTGGCGAGCCGCAGGCGCTGCAGCTCGCCCGGCGAGAGCGTCGGCGTGGCGCGGTCGAGCGACAGGTAGCCCAGGCCCAGGCCGACCAGCGCGCCCACCCGCGCCAGCAGTTCCTGCGCGATGCGCTGCGCGGCCAGGCGTTTTTCCGCGGAGAGGTGGGGCGTGCGGCGCACGTCGGGCGCGGCTGCGTGGGCGGAGCCGCCGGCCGCCACCCGGCGGGCCGTGGCGCGCGCGCGGGCGGAAGCGGGCAGCGTGCCGCCGTCGGGCTCGCCCGAATCCACCGTGCCCTCGGCGACGGGGCGCAGCACGTCGGCCAGCGCGGCAAGCGGCAGGTGCGTGAATTCGCCGATGTCCATGCCCCGGAAGGTCACGGCAAGCGCCTCCGGCTTGAGGCGCTTGCCGTGGCAGACGGGGCAGGCCTGGCCCACCATGAACTGCGCCACCCGGCGCTTCATCATCGCGCTCTGGCTGGTGGCGAAGGTCTGCATCACATAGCGCCTGGCGCCCGTGAAGGTGCCCATGTAGCTGGGCGGCTGCCCGCTCTTGCGCGCGCGCTTCACTTCCTCGCGGCTGAAGCCCGCGTACACCGGCACCGTGGGCTGCTCGTCGGTGAACAGGATCCAGTCGCGGGTCTTGCGCGGCAGGTCGCGCCAGGGCACGTCGATGTCGTGGCCCAGGGTGGTGAGGATGTCGCGCAGGTTCTGCCCCTGCCAGGCCGTGGGCCAGGCGGCGACGGCGCGCTCGCGCAGGGTGAGCGAATCGTCCGGCACCATGGACGCTTCCGTCACCTCGTACACGCGCCCGAGGCCGTGGCAGTGCGGACAGGCGCCCTGCGGCGTGTTGGGCGAGAAATCTTCCGCATACAGCATCGGCTGGCGTGCAGGGTAGTGGCCGGCGCGCGAATACAGCATGCGCACCAGGCTGGAGATGGTGGTCACGCTGCCCACCGACGAGCGCGCGCTCGGCGTGCCGCGCTGCTGCTGCAGCGCCACGGCCGGCGGCAGGCCCTCGATCGCATCGACCTGCGGCACGCCCACCTGGTCAATCAGGCGCCGCGCATAGGGCGCGACCGATTCGAAATACCGGCGCTGCGCTTCGGCATAGATGGTGCCGAAGGCGAGCGAGGACTTGCCGGAGCCGGAGACGCCGGTGAACACGACGAGCGCGTTGCGCGGGATGCGCACGTCCACGTTCTGAAGGTTGTGTTCGCGTGCGCCGCGCACTTCGATGAACCCGTCGAAGTCGGTGTCGTCGGGCGAGGGCACTGCAGGGGGCGTCTTGGGAGGGGTTTTCATTGCCGCGGAGCATGGCCCGCCGGCAGCTGGCGAGGTGTAGGCGCGGTCCCGATATTGCCCGCAGCCAACGTCCGCTTTCTCGATCGTGCCCTTGAAAACATCCATTGACCATCCATATGGATGGTAATAGGATGGCCCATGACTTCGCTTCCCACTGCCCCGCGCCCAACCAAACCGGGCGATTCCGAAAAGATCACCATCAACCTCGGGTACGTCGATCTCGGCCATATCGATCTGTTGGTGGCCGAGAGCTTCTACGGCAACCGCACGGATTTCATCCGCACGGCGATCCGCAACCAGCTCGCGGTGCACGCCGACGCGCTGCGGCAGGTGGTGGCCCGCAAGATGCTGGTGCTGGGCCTGCAGCGCTTCTCGGCAGCCGATCTGGAGGCCGCGCGCGCGGCGGGCCAGCGGCTGCAGATCCGCGTGCTCGGCCTGGCCACCATCGATCCGGACGTCACCCCCGAGCTGGCGCTGGCCACCATCGAGTCCCTCACCGTGCTCGGCGCACTGCAGGCCAGCAGTGCCGTGAAAACCGCGCTGGCCGGACGCATCCATTGACCCCTTCCCCCCCACGAAAGCCCCCTGTGAACCCACTTTTTCAGCAATTGATGGCCGATGCCGCGCGCTCCACGCGCGGCGGCCGGCTCGGCGAAGCCACCGAGGCCATCCAGCGCGCGCTGCGCGGGGCGGCCGCCCAGGCCCAGGCGGCGGCTTCCGCGGCCGCAGCGGGTTCGGCTCCGGCATTCCGGAGCGCCCCGGTGCCGTCGGCGAACCCGATGGTGCTCGACGGCCTGGTGCGCGAGGTGCGGGAGCAGGACGGGGCGGGCGAAGTCCACGCGGAGCCGGGACCTGCGGGCACGGCGACGTCCTGCAAGGTAAGCGGCGAGCGCTGGCAGGCCGGCAGCTTCAGCCACCAGAACCGCACGCTCGCCTACCGGCTCTACCTGCCGCCGGACGCACCGGGCGACGGCGCGCCGCGGCCGATGGTGGTCATGCTGCACGGCTGCACCCAGCACGCGGAGGATTTCGCGGCGGGCACGCGCATGAATGCGCTCGCGCGGGAGCTCGGCGTGGTGGTGCTCTACCCGGAGCAGACGCAGCATGCCAATGCCCAGAAATGCTGGAACTGGTTCAAGCCGCAGCACCAGCGGCGCGGGCGCGGCGAGCCGGCGGTGATCGCCGCCCTGGCGCGCTCGATCGCCACCAAACACCATGTGGACCCGGCGCGGGTGTATGTCGCGGGCCTGTCCGCGGGCGGCGCGATGGCGGACGTGGTCGGGCACTGCTACCCGGACGTGTTCGCTGCCGTGGGCGTGCATTCCGGACTGCCGTACGGTTGCGCGGCGGACGTCGGCTCGGCGCTGTCGGCCATGCGCAGCGGCCCGGGGCCGGCAGGGGCCGGCACGGCAGGATCGCGCGGCACGGCACTGCCCACCATCGTGTTCCACGGCGATGCGGACGGCACCGTCCACGTCCGCAACGCGGAGGCATTGGTGGAGGCGCTGCGCAATGGCCCAGGGCAGGGCGCTGGCGCAGCAGCAGCCCCACGCGTGACTCGGGGCCAGTCCAGCCGCGGCGCGCGGCACACGCGCAGCGTCTATACGGATGCGGCCGGCCGCGACGCGCTCGAATACTGGCAACTGCACGGCGCCGGCCATGCCTGGTCGGGCGGCAGCGCCAGCGGCAGCTACACGGACCCGTCCGGCGCGGATGCGAGCGCGGAGATGCTGCGCTTCTTCCTTGCCCATCCGCGTGCGGCAGGCTGACCGGGCGCCGCTGCCTGCTGCGCGACACCTCCCCTGGATACTGGCACGCCGCATGGGGGCTTCGGAGCCAACGGACCGGATCGTGCCTACACTGCCAGCCATGACCTCCCTGGTTTGCGCCTTCGCCACCCTGGCCGCTCTGCTGCACGCAGCGGCCGGCGCGCGAGCGGCCGCCAAGCGGATGCGCCGCCCGCTCCTTCCCGCACATTCCTGAGCCCGGCGGCCCCCTCCCTTCCCCCCTTCACCGTTCCTCTTGCGCAACCCTCCGCCGCCGGGCTCCTGCCTTGCGCGAACGAACGCGGTCGTCCTCCTGTGCTGAACAGCAGCGGGCGGCCACACCCCACCAAGGAGTGCCTTCCCATGCATGCAGCGGTCCAGGTCCAGGTTCAGGTTCACGGCGAGCGCGTGCTCACCGATCTCGATTTCGCGCGCCTGTCGCGCCTCGCGGGCCAGCAGCCCGCGCCCCCGTCGCTGGCGGATCTGCTGGAGAACGCGGACGTCACCAGCTCCCGCACCGTGGAGGCGGACGTGGTCACGATGTACTCGCGCGTGGAACTGGTGGACACCGCGACCGGCGCCCGCCAGGTGCTGACGATCTGCTATCCGCGGGATGCGGATCTCGCGGCGGGTTTCGTCTCGGTGCTGTCGCCCGTGGGCAGCAGCCTGCTGGGCCTGCGCGTCGGGCAGACCGCGCGGTGGAGCACGCCGCGCGGCGAGGCCTGCGAGGCCACCGTGGCCGGCATACAGCACCAGCCCGAGGCCGAGGGCGACTACCTGCGCTAGGAGCGCCTCATGCCACCGACCACGCGAAGACGGCCAGCGCGATGAACACCGTCTCGCCGAGCAGCAGCACCACCGGACGCCAGCCCAGCTGCATCAGGTCGGAGAAGTGCGTCTTGATGCCGGCCGCGCCGATCGCCGCGACCAGCAGCCAGCGCGAGGTCCCGTTCGCGGCCGCCGCGGTGGCGGGGCCGATCACGCCCAGCGACGTGAGCGCCACGAAGAACAGGAACCACAGCAGGAACGGCGGGAACGCGGGCACGCGCGCGCCGAGGGACGCGGCCGCCCGGTCGCGGTAGAGCACCGCGATCACCGCCACGATCGGCACCAGCAGCGCGACGCGGAACAGCTTCACGATCGTGGCCGTCTCGCCGGCCTCGGGGCCGAGGATGAGGCCTGCCGCCACCACCTGGGCGATGTCGTGGATGGTGCCGCCCAGGAAGATGCCCGCGGCCTGCGGGGGCGCGTGCAGCGCGGTGAGCAGCAGCGGATACAGCACCATCGCGAGTGTGGACAGCAGCGTCACCCCGACCACGGCGAGCAGCGTGAAGCGCTCGTTCTCCTTCGTCGGCGGCAGCGCCGCGGCCACCGCCAGCGCCGCCGATGCGCCGCAGATGCCGACCGCGCAGCCGGACACCACGCCCTCTTCGCGCGGGCGCCGCATGGCCTTCGCCAGCACGATCCCGAACACGATCGTTCCCACCACTGAACACACGATGCCGATGCCGGTGGCGAGCCCCAGGCGGGCCACCTGGTCCACCGTGATGCGCGCGCCCAGCAGCGCCACGCCGCAGCGCAGCCCCGTGCGTGCACAGGCCGCCACACCCGCCGACACGCGCGGCACGTTCGCCAGGAAGTTGCACGCCAGCCCGATCAGCAATGCATAAAGCAGTTGCGGGCCGCCGTGGTGTTCGGCGATGAACGTGGCGGCGAGCGCGATCACGGCGCACACGAGGATGCCGGGCCACAGCGCGGCGGCATGGGAGGCGGCCGGGCCGAAGGCGAGGCGCTGGCGCAGCGCGGTAGGGCTATATGACTTCATCGAAGAAAAGCATATGTTTTTCGCATAAGGCAAAAAACGGATAATTCCGCTCGATATGACCCAAAAATCAGGTCAACAAAGCGAGCGAGTGCGGTTCACCTTCCGGCAGCTGGAGGTGTTCCTCGCGACCGCGCACGACGGCTCCACGCGCGCCGCGGCGGAGCGCATCGCCCGCTCCCAGTCGGCGGCCAGCAGCGCCCTGGTGGAGCTGGAATCCCTGCTCGGCGTGCCGCTGTTCGACCGGGTCGGGCGCCGTCTGGTGCTCAACGAGAACGGCCGCGCCTTCCTGCCGCGCGCCGCATCGCTGATGGAAGCCGCCGGCGAACTGGAGCACCTCTTCAGCGGCCGGCATGCCGCGCCCCTGCGCGTGGCCGCGAGCATGACCATCGGCGAACACATCCTGCCCCCGCTGCTCGCGCGCTGGAAGGTCTCGCATCCGCACAGCGCGGTGCAGCTGCGCATCGCCAACACCACCGGCGTGCTCGCGGCCGTGGCGGCCTTCGATGCCGACATCGGCTTCATCGAGGGCCCGCAGACGCATGCGGACCTGCTCGTGCGCGAATGGATGACCGACGAGATGGTGATCGTGGCCGCGCCTGCCCACCCGCTCGCGGGCCGCGCCGCCGTTCCCCGCGCCGCCCTGCGCGCCGCCCGCTGGGCCCTGCGCGAGCGCGGCTCCGGCACGCGCGAAGCGGCCGACCGCTGGCTGCTCGCCCAGCTGGGCCAGGTGCAGATCGATTTCGAGCTGGGCACGCCGGAGGCCCTCAAGGCCCTG
The DNA here is from genome assembly GCF_031844105.1 of Acidovorax sp. PRC11. Classification (NCBI taxonomy): domain Bacteria; kingdom Pseudomonadati; phylum Pseudomonadota; class Betaproteobacteria; order Burkholderiales; family Comamonadaceae; genus Acidovorax; species Acidovorax sp. PRC11. The sequence goes on from NZ_JAUZUQ010000008.1 coordinate 78,398, forward strand.
GTGGCCGCGGGCGACGCCCTCGCCGTGCTGCCGCGCCACAGCGTGGCGGCGTCCCTGGCGCGCGGCGAACTGGCGGAACTGCCGACCGCGCTGCCGCGCGCGGCGCGCGTGCTGGCGGTGGTGACGCACCGCGAGCGGCGGCTGGGGGCGGGGGGCGAGGCGTTCCTGCGGTATTGCTTTGGGGTGCAGGACTGCGAACTTCCGTGCTGAGCCCGGTTGCAGTCCCCTTCACGCCGATCAGCGTGCAGCCGGCCCCTGGAACGTCTTCGTGCTGTACCACTCCCGCGGCAGCCGCTTGAGCACCGGCAACCCCGTCGCCCCATCCTTCCCCTGCTTCTCGATGTAGCTGAAGAACACATCCGCATCCAGCACCCCGATATCCAGCCGCCGCGCCGCAGGCACCGCAGCCAGCGTCTTGTACCCATCGCCGCCGGTGGCATTGAAGCTCAGCACGAACAGCTTGTACGTCTTCGTGGCGTTGAGCGGCTCCCACGCGCCGGAAGCCGCGTTGCGCACTTCGATGCCGGAGACGCGCTGGCCGGCCGCGGCAGCGGCGTTCACGTCGAAGCGCAGGCCGCCGGTGTAGGGATACGGGCCGGTGGAGCCGCCGGTGCCGAAGACGGCTTCCATGCCGTCTTCCAGCATGGCCTTCACTTCCGTGCCGGTCACGTCGAGGCGGAAGAGCATGTTGCCGAAGGGCAGCACCTGGATGACCTGGGCGGCCGAGACGGTGCCCTGCAGGGGGATGCGCACGCCGCCGCCGCTCTGCAGCGAGATGTCGGCGCCGCCGTAGCGGGTGTTGGCCACGTCGAGGTACGCCTGGGCGACGAGTTGCTGGATGTCGCCGCCGCGCGCGCCCACGCTGCCTTCGGCGTTGCAGGCGGCGCTGGAACGGCTGTAGTCGGAGGAGCCGGCGCCGCCGGGCACGCGGCGGGAGCACAGTTCCTCGGGCGCCACGGCGACCTGGGTGCGGTTGAAGACGGCCACGCGGTCCTTGAAGGGCTGCAGGGTGGCGGTGGCCGCGGTGGAGGGCTGGGTCACGCGCAGGAAGCCGCTGGCGGCCACGCTGGCCTGCAGGGCTTTCGCTTCGGCCTCCGTCGGGGCCTTGCCGCCGAGGGTGAAGGTGTCGCCGATCAGCACGTGCGGGGTGCCGGCGCACTGGGTGACGTTGCCGTCGGCGTCGAAGCTCACCTTCAGCTCGCCCACCACCTGGGCGTACTCCCAGGCCTGCACGATGCAGACCGTGCGGCCGTCCTTGTCGGTGGTGCGCGTCGGGTAGGTACCGCCGGGCGTGCCCACGCCGGTGGCCTTGAGCGCGTCCGGGCCGAGCAGGGTGTGCGAATCGGCGCCCACCACCACGTCCACGCCCGAGAGCCTGGGCACGATCTGGCGGTCGGCGTCGTAGCCGATGTGGCTCATGAGCACGATCTTGTTGATGCCCTGGCCGCGCAGGCGGTCGATCTCGCGCTGGGCGGCGGTGGCTTCGTCCTCGAAGGTGGTGTCCGGGTCGGGGCTGGAGGAGGCCTTGGTCTTGCCGGCGACGGTGAGGCCGACGATGCCGATCTTCTGGCCGGAGCGTTCCACGACGGTGGAAGCCTGAACGGCGCCCGGTGCCTTGGCGGCATTGAGCGCGGAGCCGGCGCCGAAGCGCACGTTGGCGCTCAGCGCGGGCGTCTGGCAGGGGCCCTTGTGCAGCAGGTCGAGGAAGTTCTTCAGGCCCGTGTCACCCTTGTCGAACTCGTGGTTGCCGAGCGTGAAGGCATCGAAGCAGACGGTGTTCATCAGGGCCGCATCGGCCTCGCCGTCGGCACCCGCGCGGTTGAAGTACAGCGTGCCGGTGAGGGCGTCGCCCGCGTGCAGCTTGAGCACGTTGGGCGAGCGCCTGGAGAGCTCGTCGATCGCCGCGGTGACGCGCGGGAAACCGCCCGCGTCCACGGCCACGGCGACCGGCGCGGACCCGCCCGCGGAAAGCTGCAGTGTCTTGGTTTTGGATTCCAGCGTGGAGTGGTGGTCGTTGACGTGCAGGATGGTGAGTTCCATCGGCTGGCCGCCCAGGCCGCCGCCCCCCGATCCCCCGCCGCCGCAGGCCGCCAGCAGGGCGGCCGTGGTCACCAGCGCGCCGCCCAGCGCGGCGCGCCGCACACCCCTGTTGCTTCTCCACACCTTGGCCACCATGAGGCTCTCCTTCGTTGCGTGTTGTTTGACAAAAGCACGCATGCTTGCGGCGCCGCATGACAACGCGATGAATGGGCGGTCGACGGGGAGGTGCTTTGGTGCGCGGGCGCAGGCACACTCCGGGGTATCCGCGATTCCTCCGCTTGCCATGGCCGCGCCTCCATCCGCCGCATCCTCCCCTTCCCGTTCGCCTTCCCTGTCGGGCACCGACTTCCCTCCCGTCCTCTGCACCGTGGACGTGGTGCTGCTCACCCTCCAGGGCGGGGCGCTGCATGCCGTGCTGCTGCGGCGCGAGGAGGGGCCGCACGAGGGCGCGTGGGCGCTGCCGGGCGGCTTCATCCATGCGCAGGAAGACGGCACGGCCTGGGACGCGGCGGCCCGCGTGCTGCGCGAGAAGACCGGCATCGAGAGCCCCTACCTGGAACAGCTCGCGACCTATTCCGGGGCGCGGCGCGATCCGCGCGGCTGGTCGGTATCGATCGTCTATTGCGCGCTGGTGCCGGTGGAGCTGCTGGCCGGGGAGCGCGGCGGCGCCGTTGGCGAAGGCACCGGCGCCCGGTGGCAGATGGCGCCGGTGGGCGCGCTGCCGGCCCTGGCCTTCGACCACGCCGACATGGTGGGGCTGGCCGTGGCGCGGGTGCGTTCCAAGAGCCAGTACTCGTCGCTGCCGGTGTATTTCTGCGGGGAGCGCATGACGCTGCCGCAGTTGCAGTCGGTGTACGAGGCGGTGCTCGGCGAGCCGGTGAACAAGGTGAGCTTCCGGCGCAAGATCGACGAGCTGGGCATGCTGGAGCCGGTGGAAGGGCTGCTGGAGTCCGGCGCGGCGCACCGGCCGGCGCAGGTGTACCGGTTGCGGGAGGAGTTCCGGCGGTCTCTGTCCGTGGTGGCGCGGGGGCTGAACAGCTAGAGCGGTTCACTCTCGGGATGGCTGTTGGGCCCTGGCGCTGTGGGGCCACCCAGGCCTTCCTAGAATGCGGGCACGATGTCCGCCGGCCTGCCTCCGTCCTCTGTCTCCGCTCCGCCGTTCCCCGTGCCGCTGCGTCCGGAATGCCCGCCGGGCGTGTGCAATTGCGACCTGCAGGCGCTGCTGGAATCGCCGGAGGCCGACCGCCGGGTGCTGCGCCTCACGCGCGAGGAGGAAAAGCGCCTCGTGCAGCGGCTGGAGACCATCGAAAGCCTGGCGGACCTGCGGCGCATCGAGGGCCGTCTGGAGGAGCAGCTGGGTATCCGCCTCGGCATCTCGCAGGGCGCGAGCGAGGTGCGCACGCTGCGCGGCATCGCGATCCTGGTGCACGAGCAGCGCGGGCTGTGCCGCAAGACGCGGCAGGCGATCGCGGCAGCCATCCGGCGTGGCATGGAGCGGCGGCCGGAGATCGCCTTCGCGCTGCTGGACGAGGGCGGGCTGTTCGGCTGACGCGTGCCGACGGCCCCGGCGCTGCCTGCGTCTCTAGCACGATGCGCAATTCCCCGTGCGAGCACGGACACGCGGCCGTTCCTACACTCGGCCGTTCCTGAAACCCTCTACCCAACAACCAGGACCGATCCCATGGAATTGCTCGACGTACTGCAGTGGCGCTATGCCACGAAGAAGATGGACCCCGCCCGCGCCGTGCCGCAGGACAAGGTGGACCGCATCGTGGAGGCCGCCCGGCTGGCGCCCACCTCCAGCGGCCTGCAGCCCTTCGAGATCGTCGTGGTGACGAACCCCGACGTGCGCGCCCGCATCCGCGAGGTGGCGTGGAACCAGGCCCAGGTGACGGACGGCTCGCACCTGCTGGTGTTCGCCGCGTGGGACGACTACACGGCAGAGCGCATCAACGCGATGTTCGACTACACCAACGAGGTGCGCGGCTTCCGCAACGAAGGCTGGGAGAACTACCGCAACATGCTGCTCGGCTCGTACCCGCAGCGCGGCGCGGAAGTGAACTTCCAGCACGCCGCGCGGCAGGCGTACATCGGTTTCGGCGCGGCGATCATCGCCGCGGCGGCCGAGCAGGTGGACAGCACGCCCATGGAAGGCTTCCAGCCCGAGGCGGTGGACGAGATCCTGGGCCTGCGCGCGCGCGGCCTGCGCAGCGTGCTGCTGCTGCCGCTGGGCTACCGCCAGCCCGAGGGCGACTGGCTGGTGAACCTGGAGAAGGTGCGCCGCCCGCGCGGCGAATTCGTCTCCGAAGTGCGCTGAATCTCTGACGAGGTCGGCGGCGGCGACGGCGGCATGCACTGCTGCCGCCGTCGCTGTCGCCGCCCGGTCAGAACAGCCGGCGCACCAGTGCGATCAGGGCCAGTGCCAGCCCGGCGAGGGCCGCCACGGCGCGCAGCGCCCGCTCGCGGTGCTCGCGCCAGTGCGCGTTCAATCCCATCTCCTGCAGTACCTGGGGCACGCGGCCATGCACCAGGTCCTGTACCAGGCCTTCCAGCACGTTCACGCGGTCGGCCAGCAACAGCAGCAGCCAGTGGCGCACGTCGCTCTCGCTCAGGCGGAAGGCCAGCCGGCGCAGCATGCCGCTCGCGCCCGAGGGCGGCACGGTGGTGCCGAAAACGGGCGTGAGCCCGGGGCGCTCGATGGAGTGCAGCACCTCCACCGTGGGGACCTGTGCTTCGGGTTGGTCCCAGGGCACGTCGAGGCGCGGCGGGGTGCGCTCGCGCGGCACGGCGGGGCGGTTCTCGCGGCGCAGGTCGGCACCCCAGCCGGGGATGTTCGCGGCGTCGGCGCGGGCGCGCGGGCCCGGCGGGGTCGCGTCGATGTGGATGGTGGCGGTGGTCATGCGGGTGTCCTTTCTCTTGGCTCTTTCTTCGCGGGCGATGCGGTGGCTCTGGCTTAGGCCGCGGACGGCACGATCACGGGCTTGATGCAGCCGTCCAGCTTGCTGGAGAAGGTGTGGTAGGCCTCGGCGATGTCCTCCAGCGCGAAACGGTGGGTGATGATTTCGCGGGGCTTGATGCGCCCGGCCTGGATGTGCTCGATGAGCCGGGGCAGGTGGCGCTTCACGCTGGCCTGGTTCATGCGCAGCGTGAGGCCCTTGTTCACGGCATTGCCGATGGGCACGGCGTTGAAGGTGGGACCGTACACGCCGACGATCGACACGGTGCCGCCCTTGCGCACGGAGTTGATGCACCAGTGCAGCACCGTGGCCGCGCCGCCCTGCAGCTTGAGCCGCACGCCCGTGAGCGATTGCGCGAACGAGCCTGCGGCTTCGCAGCCCACGGCGTCGATGCAGACGTCGGGGCCGAGGCCGTCGGTCATCTGCTTGAGATGCACCGCCATGTCGCGCACGCTCTTGAAGTCCACCGTTTCGCAGGGTGCGTACTGGCGCACGAAGTCGAGGCGGTATTCGACGTGGTCCACCACGATCACGCGCCCGGCGCCGAGCAGCCAGGCGCTGCGCGCCGCGAAGATGCCCACGGGCCCGGCGCCGAACACCACGACGGTGTCGCCCTCCTGGATGTCGCCCATCTCTGCGGCCTGGTAGCCGGTGGGCAGCGCATCGGTGAGCAGCACCGCGTCGTCCAGGTCGAGGTCCGACGGGATGACCTGGGGCCCGACGTCGGCGAGCGGCACGCGCACGTACTGCGCCTGACCGCCGTCGTAGCCGCCGGTGGTGTGCGAATAGCCGTAGATGCCGCCCACGGCCGTGGCCTCCGGGTTGGTGTTGTGGCAGTTGCTGTACAGCTCCTTTTGGCAAAAGTAGCACGAGCCGCAGAAGATGTTGAAGGGCACCAGCACGTGGTCGCCGGGTTTCAGGTGGCGCACCGAGGGCCCCACGGCCTCGACGACGCCGGTGAACTCGTGGCCGAAGGTCGTGCCCACGCGGGTGTCGGGGACGAGGCCGTGGTACAGGTGCAGGTCCGATCCGCAGATGCACGAGCGTGTGACGCGCACGATGGCGTCGTTGGGATGTTCGATGTCGGGCTCGGCCTTGTGCGATGCGCGCACGCGGTAGGGGCCGCGGTAGTTCATTGCCAGCATGGAGGGTGTCTGCCTTTCGCGAAGTCGTGGCGCGAAAAACAAACGTCCGCGCTCCGGGGCATCTTGCGGAGCGCCTGCGCGGCGGTAATGTAGGACGGGCGAACGCTTACGAATCCCGACCCCGCCGTTACAGAAGCGCGTGTGCGTCCTCTCCACCACTCTCCAGATCGGCCGGCGTGTCCACGTCCCGCACGATGCCCGGATCGTCGACAGCGACGGTGCGGGCGGCGTCCCAGTCGATGCGGTGCGCGGCCGCCTGCGCGCCCGAGGCCTGCGCGAGGGATGCGAAGCAGCTTCGCGGAATGCCGCGCGGGTTGCCGGGCCGGTCCCGCCAGAGCGGCATCGCAGGTTCTCCGGGGAATCGCACCAGCGCATCGCGCAGCGCCGCCAGCGTGTCTTCATGCACCCACGGCATGTCCGCCAGGCCCACCACCACGGCCTCCAACCCGGGCTGCGCGAGCGACCACTGCATGCCCGCAGCCAGCGAGGTGCCCTGGCCTTCGCGGCAGCGGGCGTTCGGCACGGCCTCGAGCCCGAGGCGGGCGCAGAGCTCCAGGCCGAAAACATCATCAGGCGGCAGCACCACGGCGGTCCGCGCGAACACCCGGGAGAAGGACTGGCCCACGGCGACCAGCAGCGGCGTGCCGTCCGGCAGCAGCGCGCGGCGCTTGTCGCTGCCGAAGCGCGACGCTGCGCCGGCCGCGAGGATGATGCCGGCTACCGCGGTCGCGCCGGGCAATTCCGGCGTCGTGGAGGCGCCGATGCGGGAAGGCTGCGGATGGAAGGACGGCGCGGAAGAAGCGGGGCAGGCGTGTGGCATGCCGCAGCATACGGCCATGCCTGGCACCTGCGCCGCAAGCCGACCGTGTGCGCGCGCTCCTCCTACAGGGTGCGCGGTGCCTGACGGCGACACTGTCCGGTCCACCGGCCGTGAAGGAAGCGAGATGTCATCCAGCCACCCCACGTCGGTCGCCCGCGCCAGCGGTCCGGCCGAATCCGCCGTGTCGGTCCATACAGTGCGCCTGCACGTGAATGGAACGCCACAGCACCTCGATATTCCCTGCTGGGTCACGCTGCTCGACACGCTGCGCGACCTGCTCCGGCTCACCGGGACCAAGAAAGGCTGCGACCACGGACAGTGCGGCGCCTGCACGGTGCTGGTGGACGGGCAGCGCATCAACAGCTGCCTCACCCTCGCCGTGATGCACGACGGCGCGCATATCACCACCGTCGAAGGATTGGCGGGATTGCGCGATGGTGCCGGGGCCGACGGCGGCAACGCCCCAACCGATGCGCCGCAGGGCGGCGATGCACTGCATCCGCTGCAGCAGGCCTTCATCGACCACGACGCCTTCCAGTGCGGCTACTGCACGCCAGGGCAGCTGTGCTCCGCCGTGGGCCTGCTGAGCGAAGGCGGCGTGCGCACGGCCGACGACATCCGTGAACGCATGAGCGGCAACCTGTGCCGCTGCGGTGCCTATCCGCAGATCGTGCAGGCGATCGCCGAAGTGGCGGGCGTGCCGCTGCGTGGCCCCATGCGGTCTTCCTCGCAGCCGTCGCAGCACCCGCACCAGACCCCGATGGCGCCTGCCGGGGAGGACGCAGCATGAGAGGCTTCGACTATGTGCCGGCGACCGACATCGGGATGGCGCTCGCCACCATGCCGCAGGGCATGCACCACGCGAGCGAGCGCGCGCTGCCCGCGAAATTCATCGCCGGCGGCACCAACCTCATCGACCTGATGAAGGAAAGCGTGATGCGGCCGCGCCGCCTCGTGGACGTGGGGCGACTGCCGTTCGCGGGCATCGAAGAGGCCGAGGGCGGCGGCGTGCGCCTGGGGGCGCTGGCCCGCAACGCCGCCACCGCGCACCATCCGCTGGTGCGCGAGCGCTATCCGCTGCTCGCGGCCGCGATCCTCGCCGGGGCCTCGCCGCAAATCCGCAACATGGCCACCAACGGCGGGAACCTGATGCAGCGCACGCGCTGCCACTACTTCTACGACGTGGCCGTGCCGTGCAACAAGCGCGAGCCGGGCACGGGCTGCCCCGCGCGCGACGGGCTGGCGCGGCAACTGGCGATCCTGGGCACGAGCGACCAGTGCATCGCCACGCACCCGTCCGACATGTGCGTGGCCCTGGCGGCGCTGGAGGCCGTGGTGCATGTGCGCTCCCCGCGCGGCGAGCGCACGGTTCCCTTCTCGGACTTTCACCGGCTGCCCGGCAGTGAACCCGACCGCGACACGGTGCTGGCGAGCGACGAACTCATCACCCACATCGCGCTGCCGGCGCAGGGGTTCGCACAGCATGGCGCCTACCTGAAGGTGCGCGACCGTGCCTCGTACGCGTTCGCGCTGGTGTCGGTCGCGGCGGGGCTGGACCTGGGCGGGGACGGCCGCATCCGCGCGGCGCGCATCGCCGTGGGCGGCGTGGCCCACAAGCCCTGGCGCGTGCCGGAGGCCGAAGAGGCGCTGGCGGGCCGCGAGCCCACGGCCGAGGCGTTCGCGCAGGCGGCCGAGCGGCTGCTGCAGGGTGCGCGCGGCCACGGCGCGCCTGGCGGCCCGGGCGACAACCGCTTCAAGATCGAACTGGCCCGGCGGGCCATCGTGCGCGCGCTGGAGATGGCACGTGACGGCGAACTCACCAACACCGGCGAACTGGGCGCCGGCCACGTACAGGACGCGCAACCATGAACGCACCGATGCCGAACGAAGCGGCGGACCGCGCACAAGCAGGGCAGCAGCCCCGCGCCGATGCCGGCACCGGGCCGGTGAAGCTGGGCATGCCGGTCTCGCGCGTGGACGGCCGCCTGAAGGTGACGGGCCAGGCCCGGTACGCGGCCGAGCACCACGACGAGGGCATGGCCTTCGGCGTGGTGGTCAACAGCAGCATCGCCAAAGGCCGCATCCTGCGCATGCACCTCGAGCGGGCCCGCGCCGTGCCGGGCGTGCTGGACATCATCACCCACGAGAACCGCCCGAAGGTCCGCTCGATGGACCTGTTCTACAAGGACATGACGGCGCCCGGCGGCTCGCCCTTCAAGCCGCTGCTGGACGACGTGGTGCGCTACAGCGGCCAGCCCGTCGCGCTGGTGGTGGCCTGCACGTTCGAGGCGGCGCGCTGCGCGGCCTCGCTGGTGGAGATCGACTACGAAGTGGAGCGCCACGAGACGCACCTGCTGCGCCATCTGGGTCGCGCGCGCGACCCCAGCCGCATGAAGGCCGGCTACTCGCCGCCGTCGAAGCCCCGCGGCGATGCCGACGGCGCCTTCGAGCGCGCGCCCGTGAAGATCGAGGCCGAGTACTACAGCGGCGTGGAGCACCACAACCCGATGGAGATGCACGCCTCCACCGTGCTGCGCGGGGACGACGGCCACCTCACCATCTACGACAAGACGCAGAGCCCGCAGAACAGCCGCTGGCTGGTCTCGCGCGTGTTCGGCCTGGGCGAAGACGAAGTCACCGTGCGCAACCCGTTCGTGGGCGGCGCCTTCGGCTCCGGGCTGCGCCCGCAGTACCAGCTCGTGCTCGCGGTGATGGCGGCGCTGCACCTGCAGTGCTCCGTGCGCGTGGTGCTCACGCGCCAGCAGATGTTCACCTTCGGCCACCGGCCCGAGACCTGGCAGCGCCTGAAGCTCGCGGCCGACCGCGACGGCACGCTGCGCGCCATCGTGCACGAGGCGGTGGCGGAAACCTCGCGCATGGAGGACTACGTGGAGGTGGTGGTGAACTGGTCCGGCCAGCTCTACCGCTGCGACAACGTGCGGCTCGGCTACCGGCTGGTGCCGCTCGACCAGTACACGCCGCTGGACATGCGCGCGCCCGGCGCCGCGCACGGCGTGCATGCGCTCGAGGTCGCCATGGACGAGCTCGCCTACGAACTGCGCATGGACCCGCTCGCCCTGCGCCTGAAGAACTATGCCGACCGCGACGCATCGAAGGACCTGCCGTTCTCCACCAAGGAGCTGCGCGCCTGCTACGGCCTGGGCGCGGCCCGCTTCGGCTGGGACGGCCGGCCGATCGAACCGCGCTCGATGCGCGAGGGCCGCGAACTCGTGGGCTGGGGCATGGCCACCGGCACCTGGGATGCGATGCAGATGTTCGCCAAGGTGCGCGCGGTGCTGCATGATGACGGCCGCCTGGAAGTGAGCAGCGCGGCGTCGGACATCGGCACCGGCACGTACACGGTGATGTCGATGATCGCGGCCGAGGCCATGGGCCTGCCGCTCGAGCGCGTGACCTTCCGCCTGGGAGACTCCACGCTGCCGATGGCGCCGATCGAAGGCGGTTCCTCCCACGTGGCGACCGTCGGCTCGGCGGTGGAGGGCGCCTGCGAGAAGCTGCGCCGCCTGCTGTGGGCACTGGCGCAGCGCACGCGCGGCTCGGGTTTCGAGCGCACGCTGTTGCGCGACGTGGAGTTCGTGGACGGCCGCATGCGCCGCCGCGGCGCGCCCGCGGAAGACCGCGGCATGGCGCTCACCGACATCCTCGCCGCCCAGGGGCGCTCGCAGGTCGAGGCCCGCTACCTGCTGCTGCCCAACGTGCTCAAGCAGAAGAACTATGTGCGCGCCACCCACTCGGCCGTGTTTTGCGAGGTGAAGGTGGACGAGGAACTGGGTACCGTGCGGGTGACCCGCGTGGTCAGCGCGATCGCGGCCGGGCGCATCCTGAGCGCCAAGACGGCGCACAGCCAGATCACCGGCGGGGTGGTCTGGGGCATCAGCCAGGCGCTGCACGAAGAGACGCAGACCGACCATGCGCTGGGCCGGTTCATGAACCACAACTACGCCGAGTACCACGTGGCCTCGAACGCCGATACGCCCCCCATCGATGTGATCTTCGTGCAGGAGGACGACCGCATCGTGAGCCGCCTGGGCGCCAAGGGCGTGGGCGAGATCGGCATCGTGGGCGTGGCCGCTGCCGTGTGCAACGCGATCTTCCATGCCACGGGCCGGCGCGTGCGCTCCACGCCGATGACGCCCGACAAGGTGATGCGGCCCGCGCCCGACGTGCCGCCCAAGCCCATGGAGCACGTGCCCGCCGCGGTGGCGGCACAGGCGATGGACGCACCGCAGTGACGCACGACTCCGCACCCGAACTGCGCGTGGCCCGCGCGCTGCACGGCTGGCGCGCCGCCGGCCGCCACGCGGTGCTCGCCACCGTGCTGCGCACCTGGGGCTCGTCGCCCCGGCCCGTGGGCTCGTGGATGGCGCTGCGCGACGACGGCCTGATCGAAGGATCGGTCTCCGGTGGCTGCATCGAGGACGACCTGCTGCGGCGTTGCCTGCCCGGCGCCGCGCAGTGGGGAGGGCGGGCGCCGGAGCGTGTGCGCTACGGGCTCACCGCCGACGAGGCGCACCGCTTCGGCCTGCCCTGCGGCGGCACGCTGGAGCTGCTGCTCGAATATGACCCCGAGCCTCTCTGGCTGCAGCGCCTCGTGCAGTGGCTGCAGGAGCGCCGCGTGGTGTGGCGGCACCTGCGCTGCGCGGACGGCGCGGTGACGCTCTCCACCGAGGCCCTCGCCGCGCCCGTGCAGGGCGCTCTGGCGCTGCTCGACCACGGCGACACGCTGGCGCAGCGCCTCGGGCCCTCGCACCGCATGCTGCTGATCGGTGCGGGAGCCCTGACCGAATGCCTGGCCTCCATGGCGATGCCCTGCGGCTTCGCGGTGGCGGTGTGCGACCCGCGCGAAGAGCACCGGCAGGGCTGGAGCCTGCCCGGCGCGGAATGGGTGGACGGCATGCCCGACGATGCCGTGCTGGCGATGGGCATGGATGCGCACACCTGCGTCATCGCGCTCACCCACGATCCGAAACTGGACGATCTCGCGCTGCTGGAAGCCCTGCAGGGCGAGGCTTTCTACGTGGGCGCCATCGGTTCCGCCGCCACCACGGCCGCGCGGCGGCAGCGGCTGCGCGAGCATTTCGACATCGGCGAGGACGCGCTCCTGCGCCTGCGCGGACCGATCGGCCTCGCGATCGGCAGCCGCACGCCGCCGGAGATCGCCGTGAGCGTGCTGGCCGAGGTGCTCGCCGCGAAGAACGGCGCCGTGCTGCCGGCGGCATCGCGCATGACCGAATCCGCGCTCATCCACGGGGGGACCGCGCCGGGCGCGGCCTGCGGCTGGACGCCCCACGGGGGCGCTGCGGCTGCCTGACGCGGGCACGGCGCCTGCGCCGATGGGGCCGTAGGAGGGGGCCGACCGGCAGGGGGGCGACGCACCGATGGAGTGCAGCCCCATGCTGGGGAACCATGGAGCCATACGCCACCGGTACCCCATCATGAGAACTTCCACCCTGATCGCTCCCACCTCCGACGCTGCCGACGACGCCCGCCCGTCCCCTCGACGAACGCCCGCGCACGCGCCCGTGCGCGCACCGGAAGGGCGCTACCAGTCGCTGCACACCGCACTGCACCAGACGGCCCCCACAGCCGAGGCGCGGCGCCAGGGTGCCGCACTGCTGCGCGAAACGCAGGCCCGTGCCGACCTGCCGGCGGCCACGCTGCCGGAGCGCCCGGAAGACCTGCACGACTGGATGGCCGCGAGCCACGCCGCCGTGTCGGCCCAGTACGGCGAATACCTCGCCGCGCGGCAGGCAGGCGAAGGCCGGCGGTACTTCCGCAACCGCGCCCATGCGCTGCACTTCCTGCGAGCGGTGGCGCCGACCAAGCTGGTGGACGGCAGCTGGCTCTATGGCGTGCTGCGCCATGCGCGCAACCCGCGGATGGAGGAACTGGTGCGTACTTACCTCGAAGAGCTGGGCGATGGCGCGCCGGACAAGAACCACGTGCTGCTCTACCGCCAGCTGCTGTCGCGCTATGGCCTCTCGCAGGGCCCGGCGCTGCCCGACGCGCTCTACGAGCAGGGCGCGGTGCAACTGGCGCTCGCCTGGAACGCGGAAGAGTTCCTGCCCGAAGTCATCGGCTTCAATCTGGGCTACGAGCAATTGCCGCTGCATCTGCTGATCACTTCGTACGAGCTCAACGAACTGGGCATCGATCCGTACTATTTCCAGCTGCACGTCACGGTGGACAACGCCGACACGGGCCACGCCCGCCAGGCCTGCGATGCCGTGCTCGCCCTGCTGCCCCGCCATGGCGACCCGGAGGCCTTCTGGCAGCGCGTGCGCCAGGGTGCCCGCCTGGGCGATGCGGGCCTGGGCACCACCCGCGTCATCGCGGACTTCGACATCCGCGCCGAAGTGGTGCGCATTTTCCAGGCCAAGTGCGGTGCCGGCCAGGGCATGCATTCGGACTACTGCAAGGTGGCCGGCCGCAGCGTGAACGACTGGCTGTCGGCGCCCGAGGGCATGGATGCGTTCCTGGAAGCGCTGGTGCAGGCGAACTGGATCAAGCCCGGCCGCCCGGTGGCCGAAAGCCGCTTCTGGGGTCTGCTGCAGGGCCCGCGCTCGGAGATGTTCGGCGTGTTCTCGCCCTATGAACTGCAGGTGATCCACGACTGGATCCGCGGTGACGAGGCCAGTGCCGATGGCCAGGCGTTCTTCGAGCCTGCTTCCGCCAACGAGACGCGGCGGCGCCCCACCTTCCGTGCGCTGCAGCGCGCGCGCAAGAGCGATGCGGGCGCGGCAGGGTCGGCGGATGTGCTCGATCCGGACCTGGTGGCCTTCAAGGAGCGCCTGGCGACGCTGGACGCCGACGCCCAGTTCGATGCGCTGGTCACCGCCATGTCGCCCTCCGAGCACTGGACGCCGGTGGGCCTGTTCGCCACGCGCCGCTTCGTGGCATCGCATCCCTGAGCCGATCGGGCCGGCCGGGGTAGGCCGGCGCGGAACCCCCTCCCCATGGAAAAAGCCGCCACGCGAAGAGCGTGGCGGCTTTTTCCATGGATGTTCGCCGTTCAGGCGCTGCGCAGTGCCAGGGCCGGCTCGGCATCCGCCACGGCGACCGCGGCATCGTTGGCCGCTGCCCGGCGCCGGCGCGCCTTGCGCACGTATTCCGGATGGAAGCACCGCTCGCTGCCGTCCGAGAATGCCACGGTGATCGATTCCGAAGCGATCGCGCGCACGGTGCCTTCGCCATAGCGCTTCACGCGCACCGGCATGCCGAGTTCGAACACGGGCCGCGCGGGCGCGACGGCCTTCGCATCGGCCGCGGCGGCGTCCGGCGCCGGCACGACGATGGCCGATACGTCCGATGGCTTTCTGCGGGCCGTGCCCAGTGCGGCCGGCGTGAGCGTGGGCGGCACGGCCGCCGCCGACGCCGCCGCGTTCGCGATCGCCTGCTGCGCATCGAGCGCGGCGATGCGGCGGCAGTTGTCGCAGGTGCCGCAGCGCTGCGTCTCGCGCGCGTGGCCGAAGTAGTCGAGCAGCACTTCCCAGCGGCAGCCGCCGGTCTGCGCGTAGAACACCATGCGCTCCAGCCCGTCCTGGTCCTGCGTGCGCTTCTGCGCATAGTCTTCCAGCAGGGCGATGAGCGATTCGCTGTCGATGTCCGCGCGGCGCAGCGCCAGACGGCCGTCGGCCTTCTGGGTGACGATGCGGCGGCGGCGCAGCAGGCCGAGCGCGACCTGCAGCTTGGAGCGCGGGCGGTCGAGCGCCTGCTGCAGGAGGTCGAGCGTCCAGCCCTCGTGCGCGCCGGGCGGCGGCGACTGCAGCGCGCCATACAGCGCGTCGAGGTCGTCGGGCGTGGGATAGCGGCCCGCCAGGAAGAACTGCTGCACCGCCTTGTCCTTGCGCAGGAAGAGCAGGGTGCACTGCGCCGGCTGGCCGTCGCGCCCCGCGCGGCCGGACTCCTGGTAGTACGCATCCAGCCCGCCGGGCATCTGGTAGTGGACCACGAAGCGCACGTCCTGCTTGTCGATGCCCAGGCCGAACGCATTGGTGGCCACCATCACCCGCAGGTCGCCGGCCATGAAGCGGTCCTGCGCCTCCCCGCGTTCGGCGGCCGGCATGCGGCCATGGTAGATGCCTGCGGATTCGCCGGCGCCGGCCAGCAGCGCATGCACTTCTTCCGCCGCCTTCACCGTGGCGGTGTACACGATGCCCGAGCCCGTGGATTCCTTCACGGTGCGCAGCAGGCGGTCGCGCTTTTCCTTCTCGTCCGCGAGCTGCTCGGCACGGTAGTGCAGATTGGGACGGTAGGTGCCGGTATCGACCACGCCTGCGGCAGGAATGCCCAGCTGCCGGCGGATGTCCTGCGCCACGGGGCCGGCGGCGGTCGCGGTGAGCGCCAGCACCGTCGGGCGGCCCAGGCGCGGCAGGGCCTGGGCGATGTCGAGGAAGGCGGGGCGGAAGTCGTGGCCCCATTGCGAGATGCAGTGCGCCTCGTCCACGGCCAGCAGGTCCACTGGCCCGCCGGCCTCGAGCAATGCCTGGAAGCCGGCGTCGGCCAGCCGTTCGGGCGTGGTGAGCACGATGCGCGCGCTGCCGTCGGCCACGGCCGCTTCGGCGGCGCGCGTTTCCTCGGCGTCCAGCGCGCTGTGCAGCTGCACCGCCGGCACGCCGCGCTCGCGCAGCGCATCGCACTGGTCGCGCATGAGCGCGATGAGCGGCGACACCACCACCGTGCGGCCCGCGAGCAGCAGCGCGGGCAACTGGTAGCACAGCGACTTGCCGGCGCCCGTCGGCATGATGGCCAGCGTGTTCTCGCCGCGCAGCACGCGGTCGATCACGTCGCGCTGGCCCGCGCGCAGGGCGCGCAGGCCGAAGGATTGCTTCAGGGCCGCCTGGATGCGGGCCTGGCTGGGAGGCCGCTTGGGGGCAGCCTGGGAGGTGGAGGTGGGCATGGCGGCGATCCGATCGTTGCAGGGCCGTGCACCGGGCGCCACGATGGCGCTCCGGTACGTGCCCCTATGCTCGGGCCCGGGCCTGCCGCGGCGCGTGGGACGCCGCTTACCGGCGGTGTCATCCGGGAGCGTGCGCTGTCAGAACCGCGCCTGCAGACCCACGGCCACGGTGCGCCCGCCGCCGGGCGTCACCCACAGCCGGCTCACGGACGTGGCGTAGTAGGTCTTGTCGAACACGTTGTCCACGTCCAGCGTAAGCCGCACCATGGGCGTGAGGCGCCAGTACGCGACGATCTTCGCCGTGGTGTAGGCGGGCAATTCGAAGGCGGGCGTGCCTGCCTGGGCTTCGGCCTGCGTGCGCGCCGCGCCCAGCCGCTGGCCCACGTGGGTGACGCCGCCGCCCACGCCGTAGCGCTGTCCGTTGTCCAGCGCATCCTCGTACACCGCGAGCAGGCTGCCGTTCACGCGGGGCACGTTGATGAGGCGGCCCCCGATCTCCAGCTGGTTGTCGCGCAGCACGTCCACGTCGTTCAGCACCAAGCTGGCGTTCAGGCGCCAGTGCGTGCTGAGCTGCCCGGCCAGGTCGAACTCCACGCCGCGGCTGCGCACCTTGCCCGCCGTCACCTGGAAGCTGCCGTCCAGCGGATCGGTGGTGAGCATGTTGCGCTTGGTGATATCGAACAGCGCCGCCGTGGCGCCCAGGCGCTGGTCCGCGCTCTCCCACTTCACGCCGAGTTCCAGCGCGCGGCCCTTCTCGGGTTCCAGCGCCAGGCCGCCGCGGCCCACGGCGGACGTGAAGCCGCTGTTCGGGCGGAACGATGTGCCCGCATTGGCGTACAGCGTCCACTGCGCATCGGGCAGCCAGCTCACGCCCACGCGCGGGGAGACGGCCGTGGGATCCTGCCCGTCGGTGGTGCCGGTGCGGTGGTTGTCGTAGGTCTGCCGGTAGTGGTCGAAGCGCGCGCCGGCCAGCACGCGCCACTGCGGTGCGATCTGGATCGCGTCCTGTACGTAGAGCGCCGTGTTGCGCTGGCGTTCGGTGAAGTCGGTGTTCGGGCCGGGCGTTGGCCGGGGCTGGCCGTAGACCGGCCGATAGATGTCGATGGCATACGGCGCTGCGGCCGTGGGGTTGATGCGCAGCATGCGCGCGTCCAGCGTGTAGCGGTAGCTCTCCACGCCCAGCAGCAGCTCGTGGGGCGTGCCGCCCCACCGCAGGTTCCCGATCAGTTCGCCCTGCAGGGCCGTGTCGTCGGACGAAAAATCACGCATGCGCCGCTGGCGGCGCAGGGTGCCGTCGGCCTGCAGCGCCGAGGCTTCGGTCGAGAAGCCTTCCAGCCCCGTGGTGCGGTAGGAGAGCGCGAAGCGGCTGCGCCATTGCGTATTCCACTCGTGCAGCAGCGACAGCTGGTGCGTGGTGTTCTGCACGGTCACGTCGCCGTCGCCCGGCTCGCCCAGGAATCGGCTGCGCGGCACGTCGCCGAGCCGGTCGCCCACCGCCACCACGCCCCGGTCCAGCGGCGCGCGGTGACGCAGGTATTCGCCGCTGTAGTCCAGCACGGTGCTGCCGCCGAGCTTCCAGGTAAAGGCCGGGGCCACCACCTGGCGCTGTGCGCTGACGAAGTCGCGGAAGCTGTCCCGGTCTTCCAGGGCCACGTTGAGCCGGTAGGCGAGGTTCTCGCCCAGCGGGCCGGTGCTGTCGAGCGCCGCGCGGCGGTAGGCGTGGCTGCCCGCATAGGCTTCCACCGCGTGCGCGGCTTTCCACTGTGGTCGCTTGGTGACGATGTTGAGCGTGCCGCCGGGCTCGCTGCTGCCGTAGAGCGCGGCGGCCGGCCCTTTGAGGAATTCGACGCGCTCCACGCCCGCCATGTCGCGCGGTGCGTTGAAGCCCCGGTTGCCGGAGAAGCCGTTGAGCAGGGTGGCCGAGCCGGTGTTCTCGTTGCCCGGCAGGCCGCGGATGGCGACGTTGTCCCACAGGCCGCCGAAGTTGTTCTGGCGCGAGACGCCGCCGACGTAGTCGAGCACCTCGTCCAGGCGCGTGGCCCCGAGGTCGTCGATGGCCTGCCGGGTGATGACCCGCACGGACTGCGGCAGCTCGCGCAGCGGCAGATCGGTCTTGGCGCCCGCGGCCTCCTGGGCCTGGTAGGTGCCGGAATCCGTGCGGCCGACGATCTCGACGGTGGACAGCTGGGCCTCTCCCGCGGGAGGAAGGGCCGGGGCGGACTGAGCGCCCGCACCGCCGGCGGAGAGTGCTGCCGCCGCCACCGCGAGGGGCAGGGTCTTGAAAGGGGAATGGCTGATAAGAACAGTCATGGAATCGGTGACGCAAAAAAAAGTGGACCGCAACCCGCGCCGGCATGCCGCGGCACCCTGGTGCGCGGCATCCGGCCTCCAGCGATCGCCCGTCAGAAGACGGCGATTCCGGAACGGGAAGCAGGAAAGGGACAAGGAAGGAAGCGGCCGTACAGCCGCGCGCTTCAGGCCACCCCGGCCGGGGCCGCGGGCGCGAAGGCGGGGCCTGCCGGAGGGGCACGCGCCAAGAAGGGCCGCGGGATGCGGCGTCCACGTGCCGTTCCCGCACGCTCCACGGGTCTTTGCGAGGCCTGGGGATCTTCCGGCCAGGGCACCTGCGGTGGTTGCGGCGGAGCAGCCTGCAGGTGGGCGAAGGCCAGGCAG
Organism: Acidovorax sp. PRC11; assembly: GCF_031844105.1. NCBI lineage: Bacteria > Pseudomonadati > Pseudomonadota > Betaproteobacteria > Burkholderiales > Comamonadaceae > Acidovorax > Acidovorax sp. PRC11. The sequence continues at coordinate 96,953 of NZ_JAUZUQ010000008.1, forward strand.
ACCGCACATGCCCCATGGAACGGGTCCGTGCCGCCAGGGGACGTTTCGGGCAGGTCGACGGAGGCGGAAGGACCATTCGCCTGCTCCGCCATTTCCGCCATCGCCGTCACTGCCAGCATGCGTTGCGCAGGCTGCAGGGCCTGCCGCAGGTGCCCGGCCTCGTGCCACGACCAGCCCAGGCAGGCGTTCAGCCAGAGGGCCAGCAGCAGGAAGAGGGTGACGCGGCGCGGGTGTCGCATGGTGGCTTTCAGAGCGCGGGATGATAGCCGCGAGCTCGACCGTGCGGCGACTTGCCGGGACGCCGTTACATTCCGGGGGCGTGGGTCCGCATCAGATCGTGGCCGGCGCCACGCAGACCCGGTCGCGGCCTTCCTGCTTGGCCTGGTAGAGCGCCTTGTCCGCACGCTCGAGGATGGTGGCGAGCGGTTCGCCGCCGCCGTGGCAGAAGGCCAGCCCGATGCTCACCGTGAGGTGCCCCACGCCGGGGAAAGGCGCATGGCCCACCGCGATGCGGATCTTCTCGGCGACCAGCCGGCCTTCCTCGCGGTCGCTCGGCTCGGGCAGCAGTACGACGAACTCCTCTCCGCCGAAGCGGGCGACGAAATCGGTGGAACGCACGCAGCCCGCGATCAGCCCCGCCAGGTGCCGCAGCACCGCATCGCCCGTCTGGTGGCCATGGGTGTCGTTCACGCGCTTGAAATGGTCCGCGTCGATGACCATGAGCGCGAACCGCCGGCCGGATTGCCGGCACGTCGCGGCGTATTCCTCCAGCTTCTCGTCGAACCGCCGCCGGTTGTAGAGGCCGGTGAGCGGATCGCGCACCGCAAGGCTCTCCAGTTCCCGGTTGGCACGGTGCAGGGCCTGGGTGCGCTCCTCGACCTGGTTCTCCAGCGAGGCGTTGAGGCGCGAGAGTTCGCGCTCGCGCTCCAGCAGCGATGCGGTCATGGACTGGAAGGAGCGGTTCATCTGGGCCACCTCGAGGGTGTCGCCCTCCGGGTAGCGCGGCTCGCCGTCGCGGCGCTCGATGGTGCGGGCGGCCTGCGCCAGCAGTTCCAGCGGGCGGCTGAACCGGGCCGCCAGGCGGTAGGCGAAGAGGCCGCAGACCAGCGTGGCGGCCAGCCCGAGCAGGGCGAGCTGCCACTGCATCGCGCGCACCGGTGCCAGTGCCTCCCGTAGCGGCTGGCGCACGACGATGCGCCAGCCGAGGTCCGCACCCGTCACCGCCGGCATCCGCACGATGCTGCTCAGGTACTCGGTGCCGTCGGCCCACAGCAGCCGCTCGTAGCGGGCTCCCCTGCGGTCCGCGCCGTCCGGCAGCCGGGTCTGTCCTGCGAGCCGGAACGGATAGAGCACGTTGCCCGCGCGGTCGGCGATGAGCACTTCGGTGCTGGCCCCGGCGGCGCGGTCCACCGCCACGGCCTCCACCGTCTCGGTCACCCAGTGCCAGTGCGCATGCGCTCCAAGCACGCCGCGCAGCTGCCCCGTGGAATCCAGGATGGGCGCCGCGAAATCGATGAAGCGCAGCGGCTGGTCCAGGTGCCTGTTGGGCAGCCGCTTGGCGAGCAGCACCGCGTCATGCACATCGCCCACGAAAAGACGCGTGCGGGCCTCGCGGAACCAGTCGCGCTGGTCCACCTTCTCTCCCACCAGCATGCCGCCCGCGGCCTGCAGCACCTGCCCGTCGGGGCTGGCCACGCCGATCCAGGCGTACTCCATGTGGGCGTCCTTGCGCACATCGAGCGCGTCGCGCAGGGTGTCGCCGTCCAGGTCGCCCTGCATGAGCAGCGGCGACTTGCGCAGCAGGTCGATCTCGAGCGCGCGCTCGCGCAGGTTGGAGGCGAGCAGGTCGGTGGCGGAGCGCGCGGTGGTGTGCAGGATCTCGCCTGCGAAGCGCGCAAGATCCTGCGTGGCGACGCGTCCGAGGTACAGCCCCACGCCCAGCACGCTCGCGAGCGTGAGAGTGCCGAACCACAGCGTGAGCCGTCCCCGCAGGCTGGGTACGCGTGCGGACGGCTGGCGGATTGAATGCATGCGGCATTGTCGGGCAACCCCCGGACAGGGAATCCGCCGTTCGGGGAGATTCCGCGGCGGCCGGCGCGCTCCGCGGCGCTCTCCTAAAATGCCGCCCCTTCGCGGCCTGCCGACCGTCCGGCGGCCCGCACACCGGATTCCTTCCCAATGTCCATCATCGTCAACGAAGAACTCAAGGCCTACATCGACCCGCTCACCCCCGAGGAGCACGCCGCGCTGGAGCGCAGCCTGCTGGCCGAGGGCTGCCGCGACGCCCTCGTGCTCTGGGGCGACATCCTCATCGACGGGCACAACCGCTACGGCATCTGCCAGAAGCACGGGCTGCCCTTCAACACGGTGCAGCATCCGCATTTCCGCTCCATGGAAGACGTCCATCTGTGGATGATCGACCAGCACCTGGGACGCCGCAGCGTCTCGGACTTCCAGCGCGGCGTGCTGGCGCTGCGCAAGCGCGAGATCCTGGCGCAGCGCGCGGCATCGGCCGGGGCCCCCGGCGATGCGCAAGCCGCTCCGGAGGCCGCGACGGCAGCGCCGGCCGGCGCGGCGGATGCACCCTGGGACGGCCCGGCGGACGCCGCACCCGCGGCAGCGCAGGCCGGCGCAGCCGCCGCGGCGCCGCAGGCCGAGCCGCTGCGCAGCCGCGAGGCGATCGCCCGCGCGGCACGGCTGAGCAGCAGCCAGGTCGTGATGATCGAGAAGATCCAGAAACAGGCGGCGCCCGAGCTGGTGGCGGCCGTGCGCTCGGGGGCGATCTCCATCAATACCGCCGCCGTGGTGGCCACGCTCCCCGAAGAGGAGCAGCGCGCCGCGGCCCTGGCGGGCAAGGATGAGCTGCGGCAGGCCGCCAAGCGTGCGCGCGACGCGCGCCGCAAGCCCCGCGCCGAGGCGCCGCAGGAGCCCGTGGAAAACGGAGGTTCCGCAGCGGAGAACGCCCCGGCCGCGGCTGCCGCGGACGCGGATGAGATCGGCGCGCTGCGCCGCCAGGTGGCCTCCCTCACGGCCGAAAACGAGGCCCTGCGCGCAGAGGTCGCCCGGCTGCGCGCGCTCACTGTAGAGTAAGGCTGGGTGCCGGACGGCTGCTCCTTCTTTTGCAGGATACGGCCTACGCTGGGTTGCGGCGCGCAGCCCTATCATCGTCGGCTCTCCCCACTCCGCCGCCATGCCGTCCCAACCTCTCCCGAACGAAAAGATCCAGAGCAGCATGCCGCTGCGCATGCTCATGGGTTTCGTGCTGGCCGCGCTGGCCACTGCGGTCATCGCCATCTTCACGTACCAGTCGCAGCAGGAGCGCTCGGACGCGGTGCGCCGCATCAACACGGCCGTCGAGTCGGTGGTGCAGATCCAGTACGTGCTGTCCATCATCAAGGATGCCGAAACCGGCCAGCGCGGCTACCTGCTCGCCGGCGAGCCGCGCTACCTCGGGCCCTACGAGACGGCCGAGGCCTCGCTGGTCTCCGAGCTGGAGCGCCTGCGCCTGCTCGTCAGCGATTCCCCGCGGCAGCTGCGCCGCTATGAACAGCTCGCGCCGCTGGCACGCCAGAAGATGGCCGAGCTGCAGGAGACGATCCAGCTGCGCCAGTCCGGCCAGATCGACGCGGCCCTCGCCGTGGTGCGGACCGACCGCGGCCGCGCCACGATGGACGCCATCCGTTCCCTGGTGCGCGAGATGATCACGGCCGAGCGCGAGGAACTGGAAGAGCGCCGCGCGATGTGGGAGGACTCGGCCCGCTTCGCCGCCTATTTCACCTGGGGCGGTTCGCTGGTGCTGCTGGCGTTCATTCTCGGCTCCGCCGCGATGACCGGCGCGGACCACCGGGCCAAGGCGCGCGAGGCCTGGATCCGCAGCGGCGTGATGGGCCTGTCGGACGAAATGCGCGGCGACCTGCGGCTCGACGAACTCGGCCCGCGCGTGCTGTCGTACCTCGCCCGCCGGCTGGGCGCGCGCGTCGGCGCGGCCTATGTGGCCGAGGGCCATGGCCTGTTCCGCCGCTTCGGCGGCTATGCGCTCTCGGGCGCTCCCGGGCCGGAGCGCGTGGCCGAAGGCGAGGGCCTCGTGGGCCAGGCCGCCCAGTCGCGGCAGACGGTGCATGCCCGGCACGTGCCCGCCGCCCACCTCGAAGTGCAGTCCGGCGTGGGCCACAGCGCGCCGGGTGAACTGGTGGTGCTGCCCGCGGTGCACAACGGCAGCGTGCAGGCCGTCATCGAACTGGGCTTCTTCCGTCCGGTGCAGGACGTCGACCTGGAACTGCTCGCCCGCGCTTCCGAGCAACTGGCCATCGCCGTGCGCTCGGCCAAGGATCGCTCGCAGCTCGAGACGCTGCTCGACGAAACCCAGCGCCAGGCCGAGGAACTGCAGGCCCAGCAGGAAGAGCTGCGCGTGAGCAACGAGGAGCTCGAGCAGCAGAGCCGCGTGCTGCAGGAGTCGCAGGCGCAGATGGAAGCGCAGCAGACCGAGCTGGAGCAGAGCAACGCCCAGCTGGAAGAACAGACCCAGCAGCTCGAATACCAGAAGCAGCAGCTGCTGCGCGCGCAGGACGCGCTCTCCGACAAGGCGCGCGACCTGGAGCAGGCCAGCCAGTACAAGAGCGAGTTCCTGGCCAACATGAGCCACGAGCTGCGCACCCCGCTCAATTCCAGCCTCATCCTCGCGAAGCTGCTGGCGGACAACAAGGGCGGCAACCTCACGGCCGAGCAGGTGCGCTATGCCGAGACGATCCACGGCGCCGGCAACGACCTGCTCACGCTCATCAACGACATCCTCGACCTGGCGAAGATCGAGGCGGGCCAGGCCACGGTCGACATCGAGTCGGTGAACCTCGCGCGCGCGGTGCAGTCCATCGCCGATCCGCTGCGGCCGCTCGCGCGCGAGAAGAACCTCGCGTTCAGCGCGGTCGTGGAGCCCGGAGTGCCCGAGCAGATCCGCACCGATGCGCAGCGGCTCGGCCAGATCCTGAAGAACCTGCTCTCGAACGCGATCAAGTTCACCGAGCGCGGCGAGGTGGCCCTGCGCGTTTCGGCGCAGCCGGACGGGCGGGTGGCGTTTTCCGTGCGCGACACGGGCATCGGCATCCCCGAACACCAGCAGAAGCTGATCTTCGAAGCCTTCCGCCAGGCCGACGGCAGCACCCACCGCAAGTACGGCGGCACGGGGCTGGGCCTCTCGATCTCGCGCGATCTGGCGCAGTTGCTGGGCGGCAGCGTCTCGGTGCAGAGCACGCCGGGGCAGGGCAGCGTGTTCACGCTGGTGCTGCCGCTGCAGGCCCCGGAGCCCGCACAGTCCGGCGAAGACACCGCTGCTTCCGGCTATGGCCTGCCCCAGCGCGCCGTGGCCACGGCCAGCGCCACGCCGGCCAGCCCCGCCATGCCGGCCGACATGGCGCCGGCCGCGCCGGCACTCGCCCCCGTCCCGGAGGCGCCGCGCCGCCCGGCCTCGGCCGTGGCGGACGACCGCGACAGCCTGCAGGCCGGCAAGCGCACCATCCTGGTGGTGGAGGACGACGTGCGCTTCGCGCGCATCCTGCACGATCTCGCGCACGAAATGGGCTTCCAGTGCATCGTCACCCACAGCGGCGGCGAGGGGCTGGCGGCCGCCACCGACTACATGCCCAGCGCCGTGGTGCTGGACATGAACCTGCCCGATTTCTCGGGCCTGGGCGTGCTCGACCAGCTCAAGCGCAACCCCGCCACGCGCCACATCCCGGTGCACGTCGTGTCGGTCGCCGACTATTCGCAGGAGGCCCTCGGCCTCGGGGCCATGGGCTACGCGCTCAAGCCGGTCAAGCGCGACGAACTCGTGCAGGCCCTGGAGCGCATGGAGGCGAAATTCACCCAGGCCCTGCGCCGCGTGCTGGTGGTGGAGGACGACGACCGCCAGCGCGAGAGCATGGGGCACCTGCTCGCCAACGGCGACGTGGAGATCGTCGGCGCCGAGACCGCCCAGCGCGCGCTGCAGCTGCTGCGCGAGAGCACCTTCGACTGCATGGTCATGGACCTGAACCTGCCCGACCTGAGCGGCTACGAACTGCTGGAGCAGATGGCCGGCCAGGAGGACGTGGCCTTCCCGCCGGTGATCGTCTACACCGGCCGCTCGCTTTCCCGCGACGAGGAGCAGCGGCTGCGGCGCTTCTCCAAGTCGATCATCATCAAGGACGCGCGCTCTCCCGAGCGCCTGCTCGACGAGGTCACGCTGTTCCTGCACCAGGTGGAGTCGAGCCTGCCGACCGACCGCCAGCAGATGCTGCGCCTGGCGCGCGACCGCGAGGCCTCGTTCGAGGGCCGCAGCATCCTGGTGGTGGAGGACGACGTGCGCAACATCTTCGCGCTCTCCAGCGTGCTGGAGCCCACGGGCGCCAAGGTGCAGATCGCGCGCAACGGGCGCGAGGCGCTGGAGGCCCTCGAGCGCTCGCAGGCCGGCGATGCCCCGCAGGTCGACCTCGTGCTCATGGACATCATGATGCCGGAGATGGACGGCTTTACCGCCATGCGCGAGATCCGCAAGCGGCAGGAGTGGCGGCGTCTGCCGATCATCGCCCTCACGGCCAAGGCCATGAAGGACGACCAGGAGAAGTGCCTCGCGGCCGGCGCCAACGACTACATCGCCAAGCCGCTGGACGTCGAGAAACTGCTCTCCCTGGTGCGCGTGTGGATGCCCAAGTGACCCCCGACGACGAAGCCGGCTCGGCCCTGCGCCGCAAGACCTTCGACATCGAGCAGCACCTGCTCGTGGAGGCCATCTACCGCCGCTACCACTACGACTTCCGCGGCTACGCGCAGGCCTCGCTCAAGCGGCGCCTGCAGTCGGCGCTCACGCGCTTCCACTGCCGCACGCTCTCGCAGCTGCAGCACCTCATCCTGCACGACCCGGAAGTATTCCCGGCCATGCTCGAATACCTCACCGTGCAGGTGAGCGAGATGTTCCGCGACCCGAGCTACTTCCGCGCGCTGCGCGAGACCGTGGTGCCCGTGCTGCGCACCTACCCGTCGCTCAAGATCTGGGTGGCCGGCTGCAGCACTGGCGAGGAGGTGTATTCGCTCGCCATCCTGCTGCGCGAGGAGGGCCTGCTGGAGCGCACGCTGATCTACGCGACCGACATCAATGCGAACGCGCTGCAGAAGGCGGAGGCGGGCGTGTACGCGATCGAGCGGGTGCCGTCCTTCACCGAGAACCACGCCCGCTCGGGCGGCCGCGGCTCGCTGTCCGAGCACTACACCGCCGCCTACGGGCGCGTGGTGTTCGACAAGAGCCTGCGCCGGCACATCGTGTTCTCGGACCACAGCCTCGCCACGGACAGCGTGTTCGCCGAGGTGCACCTCGTCTCCTGCCGCAACGTGCTCATCTACTTCGACCGCGCACTGCAGGACCGCGCGCTCGGCCTCTTCCACGAGGCGCTGTGCCGCAAGGGCTTCCTGGGCCTGGGGTCCAAGGAGTCGCTGCGGTTTTCATCGCATGCGCAGACCTTCGACGAGCTGGTCGCGCCCGAGCGCATCTACCAGAAGAAGGGGGGAGCGTGATGCGTCTGGCCGCCGCGCCGCCCGCCCCGGCGAAACCCTTCGACGCCATTGTCATCGGCGGCTCCGCGGGCAGCATCGAAGCGCTCGCGGTGCTGCTGCCGGCCCTGCCTGCCCGCCAGCGGGCTTCGGTCTTCGTGGTGCTGCACCTGCCCCGCGACCGGCCCAGCCTGCTGTGCGACATCTTCCAGCCGCGCTGTGCGCTGCCGCTGCGCGAGGCCCAGGACAAGGAGCCCGTCGAGGCCGGCACGGTGTATTTCGCGCCGCCGGACTACCACCTGCTCGTCGATGCCGGACCGTCGCTCGCCCTGTCCGTCGACGACCCGGTGCATTTCTCGCGCCCCTCCATCGATGTTCTCTTCGAATCCGCCGCAGACGCCTATGCCGGGCGCCTGCTGGCCATCCTGCTCTCCGGCGCCAACCACGACGGCGCCCGGGGCATCGCCGCGGTGCAGGCCGCCGGCGGCACGACGATCGTGCAAGATCCCGAAAGCGCTCCCATGAGTTCCATGCCCGAAGCGGCGCTGCAGTTGTGCACGCCGGCCCACGTTCTTCCGCCGCAGCGCATCGCCGACTGGCTCGCCGCGCTGCCGCAGGGAGGGCGCGCATGATCGCGCCGCCGCGCATGCCCGCGGCGGACGCCGCTCCCCAGCGCCCGCCCATGCCCGTCAAATGCCTGCTGGTGGACGACGTGCCCGAGAACCTGATCGCGCTGGAGGCGCTGCTGCGCCGCGACGGCGTGCACATCCTCAAGGCCGCGTCCGGCCCCGAGGCGCTGGAGCTGCTGCTCGCCCACACCGACGTGGCGCTCGCCATGCTCGACGTGCAGATGCCCGAGATGAACGGCTTCGAACTGGCCGAGCTGATCCGCGGCAGCGAGCGCACGCGCCACATCCCGCTCATCTTCATGACCGCCGGCTCGCGCGACCAGAACTGGCAGTTCAAGGGCTACGAGAACGGCGCCGTCGACTTCCTCTACAAGCCGATCGATCCGCACATGCTGGTCAACAAGGCCAACGTGTTCTTCGATCTGCACCGCCAGAAGGTGGCGCTGGCCTGCGAGCTGCAGGACCGCACCCAGGCCCTGAAGCTCAGCGAGATGTTCATGGCCGTGCTCAGCCACGACCTGCGCGGCCCGCTCGGCGCCATCCTGGCGAGCGCGGCGGTGCTGCGGCGCACGCAGGAGCCCGACAAGGTGCTCGCCATGGCGGACAAGGTGCACATCAGCGCGCAGCGGATGGGCCGCATGATCGAGGACCTGCTCGACGTCACGCGGGCGCGCCAGTTCGGCGGCCTGCCGGTGCGCGTCGCGCCGTCGGACCTGGGCGAGCTCGTGCAGCGGACCGCGGCCGAATGGCGCACGAGCCACCCGGACCGTGCGATCGACGTGGAGCAGTCGGGCGACCTCGGCGGGCTCTGGGACGCCGAACGGCTGTGCCAGGTGGTCGCCAACCTGCTGGGCAACGCCATCCACCATGGCGACGCACAGCAGCCCGTGCAGGTGGTGCTGGACGGCAGCGGCCCGCAGCGCGTGGCGATGGAAGTGCGCAATGGCGGGGAGATTCCCGCGGCGCTGATCCCGCAGCTCTTCGATCCCTTCCGCGGCCGCGAGCGCGAGCCGGGCCGGCACCAGGGGCTGGGGCTGGGGCTCTACATCGTCCACCAGATCGTCGAGGGCCACGGCGGGACCATCCGCGTGCATTCTCAGGCGGGCCGCACCGTGTTCCGCGTCGAGCTGCCGCGCGAGGCACCGCCCTGCAAGGTGCCGGGCGCTTAAGTGACCCGCGCGCGGCTGGCGGCACCGCGGTGCACGCCAGGGCAGGGCAGTGCGGTGCAGGCTGTGCGTGTCCGGTCCCTTCCGCGGCGAAGGGCCCGGTCCATCAGGCGGCCGGCGGCGACCGCAGCGCGTTGCTGATCGATTCCATCAGCGCTTCCAGGTCTTCGAGTTCGAACGGCTTGAGCAGCGCGCGCACGTTGGGGCCCAGCGTGTCGAGCCCGTGGCCGAACTGGTAGCCCGAGCACAGCACGATCCAGCGCCGGGGCGCGTCCGCCAGCAGGCGGCGGCAGAGGTCGGTGCCCGACATGCCCGGCAGGCTCACGTCGGTCACCACGATGTCGAAGGGACGCGGCGCGTCCAGCTGGAGCGCTTCCTCCGCCGTGGCGCAGGAGACGACCTCTCGGTCGTCCCCTTCCAGCAGCATGCCGATGGTTTCACGGAGTTCGGCGTTGTCTTCCACGTAGAGGATACGCAGCGGGGTCATGGAGATCTGTTGTCCTTCGGAGGATTCGCTGGGCGAAAAAGGGTGGGCTGCGCCCGCCAGGGGCGCGGTCGCGGCGGGCTGCATCATGCCAGCATCCGCACCTTCGGTTCGCGTTCCCACTGGCGCGTCGCGGCGGCCTTCAGGAAGGCGGCCGTGTCTTCCGGGTTCAGCACGCCGGCATCGGGCTCGATGCCCGCGGCATCGAGGATCGGCTGCGACCCCTTGCAGGCGGCGATGGCCTTCAGGTGGCCGAACGCGTCGCGGAACCAGTCCACCGCCGCGGCTTCGCGGGCCAGCTGCGCGCCGGCCTGCGGCGACAGCACCGAGGCTACCGCGTCGAACACCGCCGAGGGCATGCCGGCGAGCTGGCCGTCGGCCGGCAGGCGGGTGCCGTCCGCGAGCAGGGCACCGCCCACCTTCGGGGCGACGATCTTCACCTGCGCGCCGGCCTTCTCCACGGCCTTGCGCAGCGCGGCGATCGGCTCGGCGGCCGAGCCGTCGGCCACGAGGATGCCCACGCAGCGACCCTTCAGGGTGGGGCGCATGCGGTCGATGATGCGCAGCGCCGGGGAGAGCGGCAGATCCTGCACGGGCGCCGCGGCCGGGAACGCGGCGGGCAGCTCGGGCAGGCCCAGGCCGTCGGCCACGCGCTGCGCGAGGTGTTCGTCCACGTTCAGCAGTTGCGCCACCACCGCCACGCGCACGCGCTCGGTTTCCACCTTCGAGAGTTCGAACACCAGGGCGGAGGCCATGTGGGCCTGCTCGATCTCGCTCTGGCTGCGGAAGAACATGCGCGCCTGGCTGTAGTGGTCGGCGAAGCTCTCCGGCCGCATGCGGCCCTTGGCGCCGTCGTCGGCCAGCCGCTCCGCGAAGTGGCGGAACCCCTGCGTCGTGGAGGCGCGCGGCGTGTCCGGCTGCAGGCTGCTGGGCTCGTAGGCGACGCGGCCCTTAGGCACCTGCATCTGCATGTGGCCGTCGCGCTGCATGTGATGGAACGGGCACTTGGGCGCGTTGATCGGCAGCTGCACGAAGTTCGGGCTGCCCAGTCGCGAGAGCTGCGTGTCGAGGTACGAGAACAGGCGGCCCTGCAGCAGCGGATCGTTGGAGAAGTCGATGCCCGGCGGGACGTTGCCGGGGCAGAACGCCACCTGCTCGGTCTCGGCGAAGAAGTTGTCGGGCCAGCGGTTCAGCGTCATGCGGCCGATCACCTTCAGGGGCACCAGCTCCTCGGGCACCAGCTTGGTCGGGTCGAGATGGTCGAACGGGAAGCGCGCCGCTTCCTCTTCAGTGAAGAGCTGCACGGCCAGGTCCCACTCGGGGAAATCGCCCGCCTGGATGGCCTCGAACAGGTCGCGCCGGTGGAAGTCGTTGTCGGCGCTCTGCAGCTTCACCGCCTCGTCCCACACGGTGGACTGGATGCCCAGGCGCGGGCGCCAGTGGAACTTCACGAACGTGCTCTCGCCCGCGGCGTTCAGCAGGCGGAAGGAGTGCACGCCGAAGCCTTCGATCGTGCGCAGGCTGCGCGGGATCGTGCGGTCGCTCATCGCCCACATGATCATGTGCAGGCTCTCGGGCATCAGCGAGATGAAATCCCAGAACGTGTCGTGCGCGCTCGCGGCCTGCGGGAAGGCGCGGTCGGGTTCCATCTTCACGGCATGCACCAGATCGGGGAACTTCATCGCGTCCTGGATGAAGAACACGGGGATGTTGTTGCCCACCAGGTCCCAGTTGCCCTGGTCGGTATAGAACTTCACCGCGAAGCCGCGCACGTCGCGCGGCGTGTCCACCGAGCCCGCGCCGCCGGCCACCGTGGAGAAGCGGCAGAACACGGGCGTCTGCTTGCCGACCTCGGTGAGGATGCGCGCGGTGGTGTACTTCTCGAGGCTTTCGGTGAGTTCGAACACGCCGTGCGCGGCGCTGCCCCGCGCATGCACGATGCGCTCGGGAATGCGCTCGTGGTCGAAATGCATGATCTTCTCGCGGAGGATGAAGTCCTCCAGCAGCGTCGGCCCGCGCGGCGTGGGCCGCAGCGAGTTCTGGTTGTCGGCGACGGGAATGCCCTGCTGCGTGGTGAGCACCGGATGGTCGCCGCCGGCCTGCTGCTGCAACTCGCCTCCCTGCCCGCGGGCGCTGTCGCCCGCCGCTGCCGCGGACGCGGGTTTCAGTGCTTTCTTGCCCTTGGCTTCGGAAGAAGAGGGCGAGGTGGAAGATGTCTTGGGCATGGGGTTCCTCGTGGGGTGCCGACGGTCTCGGTAACGTAGCAGGCATCTTTTCCCCGTGGCCGGGCTGCGGGCTGTAGGACAAGCGCGCTTGGTTCCGTCCCGCCCGGCGCGGCGATGCGCCTTCCGCTGACAGCCCGCACGCGAGGCCGCGCGGATACTGGTTGGTACGCGAAACGGCGGACGCTGCGGGCAGGTTGCGGCGGCCGGTTCGCCATCACCCCTTACCGCATCGAGAACCACATGATCCGAATCAAGCTCCAGGTCGAATTGGAGTACCAGGTGGGCGAAGGCCCGGGCGCGGACTTCGTCTTCAACATCCATGCCGCGCAGACGGGCAGCCAGAGCGTCGTGGACGAGAGCCTCGAGATCAGCCAGCCCGTCACGCCGCAACTGCACACCGATCCCGTCACCGGCACGCGCTGCATGCGCCTGCACGCCGGTTCCGGGCCGCTCGCCATCGCGTATGCGGCCACGATCGACATGGACCACCACACCGCCGATCCGGCGCGCATTCCGGAAGTGCCGGTGCGCGAGCTCCCGCCGGAGGTGTTCGGCTACATCCTGCCGAGCCGCTACTGCCAGTCCGACCGGCTCGCCAATCTGGCGATGCGCGAGTTCGGCCACCTCTGGCAGGGCTACAGCCGCGTGCAGACCATCTGCGACTGGGTGCGCAGCCACGTGGCCTTCCGCTCGAACACCTCCAACTCGACCACCTCGGCCGTCGACACCTTCGTGGAGCGCGTGGGCGTGTGCCGCGATTTCGCGCACCTCATGATCGCCCTGTGCCGCGCACTGAGCATTCCGGCGCGCATCGCCACCGGCACCGACTACGGCGCCGATCCCGCCCTCGGCCCGCCGGACTTCCATGCCTACGTGGAGGCCTACCTGGGCGACCGCTGGTACGTGTTCGATCCGTCGGGCACGGCGATTCCCATGGGCATGGTGCGGCTGGCCACCGGCCGCGATGCGGCCGACGTGGCGTTCGCGACCATCTTCGGCAGCGTCCAGGCGAGCGCCCCGAAGATCCGCGCCTGGGCCGTGCAGGACCCGGCACGGGGCTTCGAGCTTCCGCAGCATTCGTCGCTGGCCCTGTCCACCGACGCGCCCGCCGGTCAGGACGTGCCGCGCGCTCCGGTCCACCCGGGCCATGGCGGCGGCGCGATGGCGGCCCGGCGCGTATCGGCCCGGGCCTGAGCGCGGCGGCAGGGCGCGGGCGGGGCCGTTCCCGGCCGCCGGTTCAGCCCGCGCGGCGGAAGGTGAGGTTCACCCGCGCATCGCCCCATTGCGGATGCGCCCCCTCGCGCACCGGCAGCACGCCGTGGAAGCGCAGCCGGTCCGGCCCGCCCCACACCACCACGTCGCCGTGCTGCAGCGGCACACGTTCCGCGCGCCCGGTGCGCGCGAGCCCGCCCCAGAGAAAGACCGCGCCGAGCCCGAGCGACACCGACACGATCGGCGCCTGCAGGTCGCGCTCGTCACGGTCCTGGTGCAGCGAAAGCCGCGTGCCCGGGGCATAGCGGTTGACCAGACAGCTGTCGGGATCGAAGCCGGGGTGGCCTGCCGCCGCAGCGGCCTCGCGGGCCAGCGTGCGGAACATGGCCGGCATCGTGGGCCACGGCGCGCCGCTCACGGGGTCGCGGGCGACGTAGCGGTAGCCGCGGCGGTCGCTCACCCAGCCGAGGTCGCCGCACGACGTGGTGGCCACCGACATCTGCCGCCCACCCGGCGTTTCCATGTGCCGCCAGGGGGCGGACCGGGCGATGGCCAGCACTTCGTCCCGCAGCGCCTGCGCCACCGGCAGCGCAAAGCCGCGCAGCAGCGCCGCGCCAGGGCCCAGTACGAGGGGGCCGGAAGGGGGCGCGCCCAGCGGGTCGCCGTCGAACAGATCGGGTGTCATGGAAGTGGAGGCCGAACGGGGCAGGGGAACACAGTCCCAGGATGGTGGCATCGGCGCTCTCCTGCAAGGGCTCTCGCGCCCTGGCATGCTCTGCGGGACAGTCCCCTGCCGGGACACGAGCCTCCAGGAGCCCATCCATGACCGACACCGTTTCCGCCGCTGCCACCCCTGCCGATGCCGCCGTCCCGCTGCGGATCGATTTCGTCTCCGACATCTCCTGCCCGTGGTGCGCCATCGGCCTGCAGTCGCTCGACCGTGCGCTGCAGTCGCTCGGCGGTGCCGTGCAGGCGGAAGTGCATTTCCAGCCGTTCGAACTGAACCCCGGCATGCCCGCGGGCGGCCAGGACATCGGCGAGCACCTGGCCGAGAAATACGGCGCCACCGCCGAGCAGACCGTGCAGACGCAGCGCGCCATCGCCGAGCGCGGCGCGGCCCTGGGTTTCGAATTCCGCATGGACCGCCGCAGCCGCATCTACAACACCTTCGATGCGCACCGGCTGCTGCACTGGGCGCAAGAGACCGCCGGCCCGCAGGGACAGGCGAAGCTCAAGCGGGCGCTGTTCCACGCCTACTTCACCGAGGGCCGCGACCCCGGCGACCGGGCCCTGCTGGCGGAGCTGGCCGCGGGCGCCGGCCTGGATGCCGCGCGCGCGCAGGAAGTGCTCGATTCCGATGAATACGCCGACGCCGTGCGCGAGCGCGAGGCCTTCTACCAGCAGCACGGCATCCACTCCGTGCCGGCCGTGATCGTGAACGAGCGGCACCTGATCCAGGGCGGCCAGCCGCCCGAGGTGTTCGAGCAGGCGCTGCGGCGGATCGCCGCACAGGGATGAGCCGGCCGGCTGGCCAAGGGCCAGCTCTTCCTTAAGATTGGCCTAAGTCAAGAGGAGCACATTAGCGGTTCGGCAGCCGCTGTCTCTTCTCCCTCCCTCCTTACATGGCTGCTGTTCACCCGCTTCGGCGGGTATTTTTTTGCCCGCGCGGCCATGAAAAAACCCCGGCGGCTGCCGGGGCGGGGTCGGGATCAGGCGAGGGCCAGGGCGGCGTCCTGCCGCCTCCGACTACTTGCGCAGCGGGATCGGCGTGGCCCGGTCCACCGGCACGGCCGTCACCGCATTCTGCGGCGAGCCCTCGATCAGCTTGTCCGAATACGTGAGATAGACCAGCGTATTGCGCTGCGCGTCCACCATGCGCACTATGCGCAGCCGCTTGAAGAGAATGGACATGCGCTCGCTGAACACCTCTTCCTGGGCCTTGAGCGGCTGCGCAATGGCGATGGGTCCCACCTGGCGGCAGGCGATGGAGGCCTCGGCCTTGTCTTCCGCCAGGCCCAGCGTGCCCTTGATGCCGCCCTTGCGGGCCCGCGAGACGTAGCAGGTCACGCCCTGCACGGCGGGATCGTCGTACGCTTCCACGAGGATGTCGTGGTCGCGCCCGATCCACTGGAAGGCGGTGTCGACCGAACCGATCTTCTGGCCGTCCGCGGCCGCGAGGCCCGCCGTGCCGGCCAGCACGCAGGCCAGCAGGGGGCGTGCGAGCCGGCGCAGCAGCGGGGTGTGCGCGGCGGCGCTCATGCGGCGGCCCCGGCGTCGCCTTCGGCGCAGCGCTTGGCGAGGTGGGCCAGCGCCTCCTCCACCTGGTCGACCAGCACCAGGCACAGGTCGCCCGGCTGCAGGCGGTCGAGCGCGGCGTCGATGGCCACGAACTCGCCGCGGATCTCGTCGACGTACTTCGTGCGCGAGGCCCGGGCGAGGCCCTCGCGCAGCAGCGCCATCACCTCGCCGTCGGCCCGGCCGCGCTGGGCGGCGTCCTGGTAGAGGATCACGTCGTCGAAGGCCGCGCCCAGGATCACCGTCTGCTCGCGGATGTCCTCGTCGCGCCGGTCGCCCGCGCCGCTGATGACCACGCTGCGTCGGTTGCCGGGCAGGGCGTCCACGGCCGAGACCAGCGCGCGCATCGCGTCGGGGTTGTGGCCGTAGTCGGCGATCACGGTCGCGCCGCGGAAGTCCATCACGTTGAAGCGGCCCGGGGCGTTGTCGCTGTCGTTCACGAAGCCCGAGAGCCCGCGGCGGATGGTCTGCCACGGCAGGCCGGCGCCCCAGGCGGCCGCCACGGCGGCCATCACGTTCTCGACCTGGAAGCCGATCCTGCCGCCCTGCGTGATCGGCACGTCGCGCAGGTGCACCATCTCGCGCCAGGAGCCTTCGGCCGCGACGATGGAGTCGCCGTCCACGTACACCGAGCGGTGGCCCTGCGCACGGTGCGTGGCCATCACGGGGTGGTGGCGGTCGCCCGCGAAGTAGATCACCTTGCCGGGGCTCGCGGCGGCCATGGCCGCGACGATCGGGTCGGCGGCGTTCAGCACCGCATAGCCCTCGGGCGACACGTTCTGCACGATCACGCGCTTGAGCACGGCGAGCTCTTCCACCGTGTTGATGTAGTTCATGCCCAGATGGTCGCCCGCGCCGATGTTGGTCACCACGGCCACCGAGCAGCGGTCGAAGCCCAGGCCTTCGCGCAGGATGCCGCCGCGCGCGGTCTCGAACACGGCCGCGTCCACTTCGGGGTGCAGCAGCACGTTGCGCGCGCTGCGCGGGCCGGAGCAGTCGCCGCTGTCGATCTGGCGGCCGTTCACGTACACGCCGTCGGTATTCGTCATGCCCACGCGCAGGCCCTGGGCGGAGAACAGGTGCGCGATGAGGCGCGCGGTGGTCGTCTTGCCGTTGGTGCCGGTGACGGCGACGGTGGGAATGCGCCCGTCCTGGCCGTGCGCGAAGAGCTTGTCGACCATCGCCTGGCCAACGTTGCGCGGCTTGCCGTAGCTCGGCGAGAGGTGCATGCGCAGGCCGGGGGCGGCGTTCACCTCGACGAAGCCGCCGCCCTGCTCTTCCAGCGGGCGCAGCACGGTCTCGGCCACCATGTCCACGCCGCAGATGTGCAGGCCGACCATCTGGGCCGCGGCCACGGCGCGCGCGGCCACGTCGGGGTGCACGTCGTCGGTCACGTCGGTGGCGGTGCCGCCGGTGGAGAGGTTGGCGTTGTTGCGCAGGATCACGCGCTGGCCCTTGGCCGGCACGGAGTCGGGCGTGAGGCCCTGGGCGGCGAGCCGCGCCACGGCGATGTCGTCCAGCCGGATCTTGGTGAGCGAGGTGGCATGGCCCTCGCCGCGGCGCGGGTCGAGGTTCACCAGATAGACCAGTTCGCGCACGGTGCGCTCGCCGTCGCCCAGCACCTGGGGCGGCTCGCGCCGCGCGGCGGCCACGAGCTGGTCGCCCACCACCAGCAGCCGGAAGTCGTGCCCCGGCAGGAAGCGCTCGACCATCACCGTGCCGTATTCAGCGGCGGTGCGGAAGGCTTCCTCCAGCTGGGCGCGCTCGGTGATGTTCACCGTCACGCCCTTGCCCTGGTTGCCGTCCTGGGGCTTCACCACCACGGGCAGGCCCACCTTGAGCGCGACCTCCCAGGCCTCGTCGATGGTCTCCACCGGCTGGCCCAGCGGCACCGGCACGCCGGCCGCGTGCAGCAGGCGCTTGGTCAGGTCCTTGTCCTGCGCGATGGATTCGGCCACGGCGCTGGTCGAATCGACCTCGGCGGCCTGGATGCGCCGCTGCTTCGATCCCCAGCCGAACTGCACCAGGCTGCCGCGCGTGAGGCGGCGGTACGGAATGCCGCGCGCCACGGCGGCATCGACGATCGAGGCCGTGCTCGGGCCCAGGCGCTCGTCCTCGTCGAGCTCGCGCAGCCGGGCGATGGCCGCATCGGCGTCGAACGGGCCGTGGCTCACGGCGGCCTCGATCAGCGCCTGCGCATCGGCGAACGCCTGGCGGCCCACGGCCTCTTCGGTGTATTCCACCACCACCTGGTAGACGCCCGGGTCGGACGTGGCCGAGGTGCGGCTGAAGCTCACCGGGCAGCCGGCCTGCGCCTGCAGCGCGAGCGCCGCGGACTGCAGCACGTGGGCCAGCGAGATGTCGCTGTCGCCGCCCTCGGGGTGCAGCACCCCCACGGCCGGGAACAGGGCCCGCAGGCGGGCTTCGAAGCCGGCGATCTGGCCCATCGCGCGCTCGTGCTCGCCGCAGGCCACGACGGCCTCGATGGATGTGTGGCGGCTCCAGAGATTGGGGCCGCGCAGGGCCCGGATGCGGGATACGTCCATGGGGAAAATGCTCTCTTGGGTGCTCTGGTTCGGGAGGTGGGGCGGGTGCGGCGGGCCTCGGCGCGCTCAGGCGCCGGCGGCCGCCGGGGTGGCGGGCGCGGCGCAGGGCGGCTCGGGCTCGAAGGTCTTGATGCCGGCGCCGATGAGGTCAGGCGCGATGTCCAGCGCCCAGGCCGTGGCCACGATCGCCAGCAGCGTGTCGGCATCCGCCTGCACCGCGTTGCGGCCGAAGGTCAGGTCGGCCAGCGGGGCCAGCACGTGCTCG
Source organism: Acidovorax sp. PRC11 (assembly GCF_031844105.1). NCBI lineage: Bacteria > Pseudomonadati > Pseudomonadota > Betaproteobacteria > Burkholderiales > Comamonadaceae > Acidovorax > Acidovorax sp. PRC11. Next base: position 115,293 of record NZ_JAUZUQ010000008.1, read on the forward strand.
GCCGTGCCCGTGGCCAGCACCACGCGGCCGTTCTTCACGAAGACCGCGCGGCCGGCGTCCTCGGCGCGGTGCTCCGCGATGGCCGGCAGGCTGCCGTCCTGCGCATAGAGCACCACCGCGCCGTCGCAGAGCGGCGCCAGTTCCAGCACCTGCGGCTCGGCGGCGTTCAGCACGGCCGCGCCGCCCGGCAGCACCACGTCCACCTGGGTGCGCAGCACCTTGTACATCTGCTCCTGTTCGTGCACGTCGAACTCGGCCAGGGCCTCGCGGCCATTCATGTCCGTCACCACGCCGACCTGGCAGCGGTCGTAGGCGAGGCCGTGGCGCAGGATGGTGCGCGCGTCGTTCTCGATCACCGCGGCCTGCACCATCTGGTTCATCAGCAGGCGGTGCGCGGCCTCCCAGTGGGCGCTGTCGCCCGTCTCGACGCAGCGGCGGTCGAGGTACAGGCCCTCGCGGCAGGCGATGCCCGTGTGGCGTCCGCCCAGGTGCATGAGCCAGGCCACCACGCGCGCGATGGTGGCGGTGCCGCGAGTGCCCGCCACGCCGACGATCGGCACGCGGCCGATGGTGCCCTCGGGCACGTCGTCGGCCGCGGGGAAGAGGTGCTCGGCGATCGCCTGGCCCACGGGGCGCGGCGCGCCCACGGCGGGCTTCAGGTGCATCAGCAGGCCGGGGCCGGCGTTCACCTCGACGATGGCGCCGCCCTGTTCCTGCAGCGGGCGCGAGATGTCCTGCGCCACCATGTCGATGCCGGCGATGTCCAGTCCCACCACGCGGGCGGCCAGCTGGGCGATGTAGGCGACCTCGGGGTGCACGTCGTCCGTGCAGTCCACGGCCACGTTGCCGTTGCGCTGCACCACGATCTGGCGGCCGGCGGCGGGCACCGAGTCGGCGTCCAGTTCCTGGCGCTTGAGTTCGAGCTGCACCTTCGCGTCGGTCGCCACGTCGATGATCTCGAGCGGGTATTCCTCTTCGTAGCCGCGGCGCGGGTCGGAGTTGAGCTGGCTGTCGATCAGCTCGCGCACGGTGGAGCGGCCGTTGCCGGTGATGCCCACCACCTCGCCGCGCGCCGCCGCCACCACCTTGCCGCCCACCACCAGCAGGCGGTGTTCGTCGCCGGGAATGAAGCGTTCCACGATCACGTCGCTGCCCTCGGGGTAGGCCACGTGGTAGGCGGCCTCGATGTCCTCGCGGCGGCGCAGGTCCAGCGTCACGCCGCGGCCGTGGTTGCCGTCCGAGGGCTTCACCACCACGGGCAGGCCGATGTCCTGGGCGGCTTCCCAGGCCTCTTCGGGGCTGTTCACGATCTGGCCTTCCGGCACCGGCACGCCGCAGGACTGCAGCAGGCTCTTGGTGAGGTCCTTGTCGCTCGCGATGCCTTCGGCGATGGCGCTGGTGAACTCGCTCTCGGCCGTCCAGATGCGGCGCTGCGAGGCGCCGTAGCCCAGCTGCACGAGGTTGCCGTCGTTCAAGCGGATGTGGGGAATGCCGCGGTCGGTCGCGGCGGTGACGATGCAGGCGGTGCTGGGGCCGAGGTACTGGTCGTCCACCTCGGTGCGCACGCGCGACACCGCGGCCGCCACGTCGAAGGGCTCGTCGTTGATCGCCGCCATGATGAGGCGGTGGCCCTGCTCCAGCGCCACGCGCGCCACGCGTTCGTCGCGGGCGCGGAACACCATGCGGTAGACGCCGCGCTGGCTGGTGCTGCGCGTCTGGCCGAAGCCCGTGGGCATGCCCGAGAGGTTGAGCAGCTCGATCACGATGTGCTCGAGCACGTGGCCGCACCAGGTGCCGCCCTCCAGCCGCTGCAGGAAGCCCCCGCGCTCGCCCACCCCGCAGTGGTGCTCGATGAGCGCCGGCAGCCAGCGCGTGAGGCGCTCGTTGAAGCCGGGCAGGGCGTTGGACGGATGGTCCTCCAGCGCGCCGAGGTCCAGCCAGACCTCGAGCACCGGGCGGTACGTCCAGATGTTGGGGCCGCGCAGGTAGTTGATGCGCAGCAGTCGGATGTCGGGGAATGTCGTCGCCATGGGGTCGCAGCGTAAAGGAAACGGAGGCCGGCCGGAACGTCCGGGGGACGTCGGTCGCCGAGGGAAGGGGTATCCGGGCCATTGTGCGCCAGCCCGGGCGCGCCGTCGGCTCAACCCATGGCGGCAGCCGGGAGTGTCAGCGCCGGCCGGGCCGGCCGCGTTAGGAAGGAATGCCGTCCGGCGGCCCGGCGCTTCGGGGACAATGTCCGCCGGACAACCGGCAGGTCCCCCAGCCACCCGGGACGGAACCACGCAACACAATGAACAATGACCATCCTGTGGACGCCTTCGGTGTCTTGACGGGCCCCGCGGGGGCCGAACTGCAAGCGGAACTCGCTTCCGGTGAAAACGTAACAGCTGCGCTCGGGGTTGACCTGAGCGCCACCATGCGTTTCGCGCCGGGCCTGCTGGCGCTCACCGACCGGCGGCTGATCGCCCGCGATCCCGAAGGCGCGCTGCGGCAGTGGCCGCTGGAGCCCGGCCTGTCGGTGCGGCTGCTGGACCACGGCGGCGTCGGCACGCTGGAGCTCCACGACACCCGCCAGCGCCTGGCCGTGTGGCGCTTCACCCTGGGCGCCCATGCGCAGGCGCTGCGGCTGGTGCAGAAGTTCGAGCAGCAGATCGCCTGGCTCGGGCGGCCGCCCGCGCCGCCCGGGGCGGCGGAGGCACCGGAGGCGGAGGAGCCGCGCTGCGAGACCTGCCAGGCCGTGCTGCCCCCCGACAGCGAGGAATGCCCCGCCTGCGCCCGCGCGCCCGTCCAGCCCCCGTCCACCTGGGTGCTGCTGCGCCTGTGGCGCTTCGCGCGGCCCTACCGCAAGCAACTGGCCGGGGGCTTCGCGCTCACGCTGGCTTCCACCGCCGCGACGCTGGTGCCGCCCTACCTGACCATCCCGCTGATGGACGACATCCTCATCCCCTACCAGAACGGGCAGGAGATCCCCGTGCATCTGGTGGCGCTCTACCTGGGCGGGCTGCTGCTGTCGGCGCTGCTGGCCTGGGGGCTGGGCTGGGCCCGCACCTACATCCTGGCGCTCGTCTCCGAACGCATCGGCGCCGACCTGCGCACCACGACGTATGAGCACCTGCTCAAGCTCTCGCTCGACTACTTCGGGGGCAAGCGCACGGGCGACCTGATGGCGCGCATCGGCTCGGAAACGGATCGCATCAACGTTTTCCTTTCGCTGCACGCGCTCGACTTCATCACCGACGTGCTGATGATCCTGATGACGGCGGGCATCCTGTTCTCCATCAATCCCTGGCTGGCCCTGGTCACGCTGGTGCCGCTGCCGTTCATCGCCTGGCTGATCCACAACGTGCGCGACCGGCTGCGCACCGGCTTCGAGAAGATCGACCGCGTCTGGTCCGAAGTCACCAACGTGCTGGCCGACACCATCCCCGGCATCCGCGTGGTCAAGGCCTTTGCCCAGGAAAAGCGCGAGGCCCAGCGCTTCCGCGACGCGAACCAGCACAACCTGGAGGTGAACGACCGGCTCAACCGCACCTGGTCGCTGTTCACGCCCACGGTGTCGCTCATGACCGAGATCGGGCTTCTGGTGGTCTGGGGCTTCGGCATCTGGCTGGTGGCGCACAACCAGATCACGGTGGGCGTGCTGGCGGCCTTCATCGCCTACATCGGCCGCTTCTACACCCGGCTCGACTCGATGAGCCGCATCGTTTCCGTCACGCAGAAAGCCGCGGCGGGCGCCAAGCGCATCTTCGACATCCTCGACCACGTGAGCAACGTGCCGGACCCGGTGCTGCCGGTGAAGATGGACCACGTGCGCGGCGCCATCGCCATGCGCAACCTGGGCTTCCGCTACGGCAGCCGCTCCGTCATCAAGGGGCTGAACCTGGACATCCGCCCCGGCGAGATGATCGGGCTCGTGGGCCACAGCGGCTCGGGCAAGAGCACGCTGGTGAACCTCATCAGCCGCTTCTACGACGCGACCGAGGGCTCCATCCAGGTGGACGGCGTGGACGTGCGCCGCCTGAGCGTGGCCGACTACCGCCGCCACATCGGCCTGGTGCTGCAGGAGCCCTTCCTGTTCTTCGGCACCATTGCCGAGAACATCGCCTACGGCAAGCCCGACGCCTCGCGCGAGGAGATCGTCGCGGCCGCGCGCGCGGCCCATGCGCACGAATTCATCCTGCGCCTGCCGCACGGCTACGACTCGCTGGTGGGCGAGCGCGGCCAGGGCCTCTCGGGCGGGGAGCGCCAGCGCATCAGCATCGCGCGGGCGCTGCTGATCGACCCGCGCATCCTGATCCTCGACGAGGCGACCTCGGCCGTCGATACGGAAACCGAGAAGGAGATCCAGAAGGCGCTCGACAACCTCGTGCAGGGCCGCACCACCATCGCCATCGCCCACCGGCTCTCCACGCTGCGCAAGGCCGACCGCCTGGTGGTGATGGACCGCGGCGAGATCGTCGAGGTCGGCCCGCACGACGAACTCATGGAGAAGCAGGGCGCCTACTGGCGCCTCTACGAAGCCCAGGCCCGCCGCGCCGAGGAAGACGCCCAGGCGTCCGGCCTCGTGGTGGTGGACAGCTCGCTGCTGCATCCCTCCCATCCGGCGGGGGCGTCATGACCACGAGCCTGATCCGGCCCGCCGCCTTCCCGTCTTCCGCCCCCTTCGCTGCCGGCGCCGCGCGCGCCTCCGACCGATGACCTCCACCTCTGCCGCCCCCGCTTTCCCCACCTTCGGCCTGCAGCGCGACGCCCACGGACGGCTGGTGCTCACGCTGGCCGACGGCACGGTGCACGAGGCCGTCACCCCGGTGCGGGCCTTCCCGATCGCGGCGCCCGGCGAGGGGCTCTCCCTCGTGGGCCAGCACGGCCACGAACTGCTCTGGATCGACCGGCTGGACCGCATCGAGCCCGCCCTGCGCGCACTGATCGAAGACGAGCTGGCCACGCGGGAGTTCGTGCCCACCATCACGCGCATCGAAGCGGTGTCGAGCTTCACCACGCCCAGCACCTGGACGCTGGAGACCGACCGGGGGCCCGCGAAGCTGGTGCTCAAGGGCGAGGAGGACATCCGCCGCCTGGGCAGCCGCAGCGCGCTGCTGATCGCGTCGGCCGACGGCGTGCAGTTCCGCGTACCCGACGTGGCCGCGCTCGACCGGGCCTCCCGCCGGTTGCTGGAGCGGTTCCTCTGAGGGACCAGGCCCCGGCACGGGTCGAAGGCAGCCTGCCAGGGGGCGGCGGGGCTAGATACGGCAGGGGAAAACCCTTAAATTCGCCGAAAGGCGAAAAAAGGCCTTAATTCCCCCTTTTTTTTGCCGTTATGGATGTACGAGACGGGAGTAACTCCGCCCGCTCGTTCCTCGCCAACCCTACGGAAGCCTGCCATGCAAATGCCACCTGTCGACCGATCGCCGAACTGGCGTCCTCAGGGCGCCGATTTGTATTCCACCGGCGCCTCCGGCGCGGTGCCGGTCAGGCCCGTCAGCGGGGTGATGCCGGTGGAATCCGCCGACCGCCTGGGCGAGGGCGTCACGCTCCGCGAGCCGGACAAGCCGTCCGACAAGGACCTGTCCAACCGCGACTGGACCGAGGTCGAGAAGAAGGCCAAGGAAGAGGCCGAGAAGGCCAAGGAGCCGCCGCCCGAGCCCATCTACAAGCAGTTGCTGGAGTTCATCCAGTCGATGTGGCGCGCCAGCGGCTCGGCCGTGGAGATGGCGCAGGAGCTCAACAAGAACAACCCGCAGGACCAGATGGCCCGCGACCAGAAGAACCAGCCGCTCACCTATTCGGATCCGAAGATCAAGCGCACGGGCGGGGCCTGATCCCACGGCCGAGTACACCCCGGATCACCGGCGTACCGGTGCGGATGCGGAAGCCTCCGCCGCGGCCGCCGCAGCCCTGGTACGGTCGCGCTCCGCGCGGTACTTGACGGCGTAGGCGCGCACTTCGTCGAGCGTCACATAGCCGTCGTGGTTGGTGTCGGCGTCGTCGAAGGCGGCTGCCACCTTCGGCACGATGGCCACTTCCTTGCGGCTCAGCTTGCCGTCGCCGTTGAAATCCAGCATGTGGAATTCGCGGATCGCCTTGAGTTCGCCCTTGCTGAGCGGCTGGCTGGCCGCCGGCTCCGCCGGGGCCGCAGCGGCCGGCGGTGCCTTGGCGGCGGCTTTCGGCGACGCCTCCGTGGCGGAAGCGGGAGAAGACAGGGCCGCCCACGCGGCGGCGGTGGCGGCCAGGCCGAGCACCAGGGCGGACAGGTGCCGGTGCAGGGCGGCGGCGGGATGCGGTCGGGTACGGATGCGCATCAGGGTGGGATGGCGGCGGCGGCCGGAGGTTCCTCGCCCTGCAGCAGATTCGCGATGCCCGCGCTCACGTGGCCGGCGGGCACATGCCGCGCGGCCGAAGCCACATGGCTGCGCTGGTCGTCGAAGAAGAAGTCCGGCTCGAATTCGCGCAGGAACGGGCCCTTCTCCAGCCCGCCGAGGAACATCGCCTCGTCCACCGTGATGCCCCAGTCCAGCAGCGTGCGCACGGCACGTTCGTGCGCCGGGGCGCTGCGCGCCGTGACCAGCGCGGTGCGGATGCGCATCGTCTCGGACGCATCGGCCTGCTGCTGCAGCCGGTGCAGCGCGGCGAGCAGCGGCTTGAACGGGCCGCCGGCCAGCGGCAGGGCCGCCTTGGTCACCTCGTGCTCGTGGAAGGCCGGCAGGCCGCCCTGCTGGTAGATGCGTTCGGCCTCGTCGGAGAACAGCACCGCGTCGCCGTCGAACGCGATGCGCACCTCGTGCGGATAGCGGTCGCCCGCGGGCGTGGAATCGGTCATCACCCGCGCCGCGGGGAAGCCCATGTTCAGCGCCTGCTGCACGTCCTTCTCGTTGGCCGAGAGGAACAGGTGCGCGCCCAGCGGCCGCAGGTAGGCGAACGGGTCGCGCCCGCGCGTGAACACGCCGCGCTCGACGTGCATGCCCGCCGCGTGCGCCGAGGCGAACACCCGCATCCCGCTGGCCGGGTCGTTGCGCGACAGCACGACCACCTCCACGCGCTGCGCCTGCGCGGTGTTGAAGCCGAGCAGCTTGCGCACCAGCGGGAAGGCGATGCCGGCGCGCGCCGGCTGCTGCACCAGCTCCAGCTGGCGGCGCATGTAGGCGGCCTCGTCGCCGGATTCGAACAGGCGGTTCTCTTCCTCGAAGTCGAAGAGGGCGCGGGAGGAGATCGCGACGACGAGCTTGTCGTCCAGGGTGGCGGGCATCGGGCGTCAGGAAGGAAGCTGCGGCGCCCGCCATGGTACGCGCTGTACGCGCGGATGAGAGCAGCTCACGGAACCCAGCGAAGCGGTTCTGGCGAGGCGCCGCATCGCAGGCAGTACGGAGTAGTACGACAAGATGCGGCAACGACGCCAGAAGGGTTCTGTGAGCTGCTCTTACTGGCCGCAGGTGGACGGCACGGCCTTGCCCGCCAGCAGGTTGCGCACGAAGGGCAGCGAGTCCTGCAGCGAGGCGTTCACCGTGCCGCTGTGGTCCATGTCGGGGTAGACGTGCGCGTCGATGCGCGAGCCGGCCTGGCAGGCGTCGCGCACCAGGGCCTGCTGCATGGCGGTGGGCACGTCCACGTCCTTGCCTCCGATGCCCATGAACACCGGCTGGTCGAGCTTGAGCGTGGCATAGGCGGTGACCGGGGCGACGAGCTCGAACAGGCGCTTCTGGCCGCCCGGCTGGTAGGTGTTGCGCTCGGTGCGGCCCTCGCTCACCAGCCGCGAGAACAGCGGCGTCACGCAGGTGTCCGCCGAGGCTTCGAGGGCCGGCAAGGCGGCGGGCAGGAACACCGTGGAAGGATCGAACCCCGGCTGCACCAGCCTCGCCGTCACCACCGTGTACATCGCATAGGCGACCTGCGGCGCGATGCGGTCCGAATAGCCCTGGTCCGGGGACGCGCTGCTCACCAGGTACGGCGTGCCCGTGGCCACCGTGCCCAGCACCTTCACGTCCGGCGCATAGCTGGAGGCGAGGCCGGCCGTGCCGAAGGCCGCGCCGCCGCCCTGCGACTGGCCCACCAGCACCACCTGGTTGGCGACGCCCGGCAGCGTGAGCGCCGCGCGCACCGCGTCCAGCGTGCTGTAGGCCTGGGCGCGGGTGTGCAGGTACGGGTGCGGGCCGGGCGTGCCCAGCCCCTGGTAGTCGGTCGCGACCACCACGAAGCCTTCGCGCAGCCAGGCGCCGAGATACGCCGTGTCGCGTGCCGAGCGCGGATTGGCCGAGGGCGCGCACGCATCGCCGACCCCCGTGGTGCCATGGGCCCAGGCCACCACCGGCCATCCACCGGCAGGCCGCGGCGTCTTGGGGAAGAACACCGCGCCGGACACCTGCACCGTGCCCTTGCCGGTGACGCCGTCGGTGGATTGGTAGAGGATGCGGAACTGCTCGCCGGCATCCGGGAGGGTGGCCGCGCCGTCCAGCGCCGACTGGCTCACCAGCCGGCCCGGTACATCGGTGCCGAGGCCGCCGGAGCCGCCGCAGCCCGCCAGGGCCATCGCGGCCGCCAGGGCCAGGGGTACCGCGGCGCGGTGGAGGAACGAGGAACCGGTGATCAGGGGCATGGCCACTCCAGACAGGTAGAAGAAGCCTCCCATCCTGTCGAAGCGCCGTCTTTTGCGGTGTAAGTTCGGCGACAGGTGGCGCGGCCGGGCCACGGCTCCGGTGCCGCCGGCCTACTTCACGAACTGGTTGAGCTGGATGATGGGCATCAGCACGGCCAGCACGATGAGCATCACGATTCCGCCCATGGCCACGATGAGCAGGGGCTCCAGGATGGTGGCCAGCTGCATCGCGCGGCGCTGCACTTCGGCCGAGAGCTGCGTGGCCGCGCGCTGCAGCATCAGCGGCAGTTGCCCCGTCTGCTCGCCCAGGCGCGCGAACATCGACACCAGGCCAGGGAAGCGTTTTTTCTGCGCCAGCGCGGAGGCGAGCGGCGCGCCCTCGCGCACCAGTACCAGGGCATCCAGCGCATCGGCGCGCATCGCGCGGTTGTCCAGCGTTTCGGCGGCGGCCTGCAGCGCCTTCAGGATCGGCACGCCCGCGCCCGCGAGGATCGACAGCGTGCCCGTGAAGCGCGCCGCGTTGTAGCCGCGGGAGAGCCGGCCCACCACGGGCAGCCCCAGCCAGGCGGCATCGAAACGCTCGCGCAACTGCGGCCGCGCCAGCGCCGAACGGCCGGCCACGACCGCCATCACCAGCACCCCGAGCCCCGCCCAGCCGTAGTCGCGCACCGCGTCGGACAGCGCCAGCATCGCCACCGTGAGGAACGGCAGCGCGCGCTTGCTGCCCGCGAACACAGCGGCCACCTGCGGCACCACGTAGCCCACCAGGAAGAGCACGATCACGATGGCGATCACCGTCACGATCGCCGGGTAGAGCGAGGCGCCGATCAGCTTGGCGCGCAGCGCCTGGCGCTCTTCCAGGTCATCGGCCAGCCGCTCCAGCACCAGGCCCAGGTGGCCGCTGGATTCGCCCGCGCCGATCACCGCGCAGTAGATGGACGAGAACTCGCGCGGATGCGCCGACAGCGCGCGCGCGAACGTCGAGCCCGCATTCACCTCGGCCCGCAGCGTCGCGACCAGGTGGCGCTGGCGATCGTCGTCCGATTCGTCCGCGAGTGCGGTGAGCGCCCGCTCCAGCGGCAGCCCCGAGGAGACCAGCCCCGAGAGCTGGCGCGTCCACACCGCGAGCGCGGTCGTGCCGAACACGGGCCGCGTGAACAGCCGCTGCCCCGTTGGCACGCCGCCGCCGGCCGCCGCGCCCTGGCCGGCGCCGAGCGCCTCCACCGCCAGCGGCACCAGCGCCTGTGCGCGCAGCAGGCTGCGGGCGGCCTTGGCGTTGTCGGCTTCGAGGGTGCCTTTGCGGGTCTGCCCCTGGGCGTCCAGGGCTTCGAAAGAAAACGCGGGCATGCGGGAATCGTCGGAGGAGGGGCGGTCGATCGGAGGGGGCGCACCCCGCCAGGGCCGCGCCGGCCACGATGGTAGCCGCTGCCGGTGTCAGACCGTCGCGTGCGCCTGCGCGGTGATCTCCAGCGAACGCAGCCGCAGCGCCGGATCGAACACATCGCTCACCAGCATGAATTCGTCGGCGCGCGTGGCCTCGGCGAGTGCGCGCAGGCCGTCCCGCACCGTCTCCGGCCCGCCCACCACGCCCGCAGCCAGGAAGTCGCCGATCGCCGCGCGCTCCTGCGGCGACAGCAGGGCCCCGTAGCCTTCCACCGGCGGCTGCAGCAGGCCGCGCCGCCCGGTCAGGATGCCCAGCACCCGCTGGTAGGTGCTGCTCGCGAGGTATTCGGCCTCGGCATCGGATTCGGCCGCGATCACCGGCACGCCGATCGCCACGTAGGGCCGCGCAAGCGCTGCCGACGGCCGGAACAGCCGGCGGTACAGGTCGATCGCCTGGTGCAGCAGCCGCGGCGCGAAATGCGAGGCGAAGGCGTACGGCAGCCCCCGCTCGGCCGCGAGCTGCGCGGAGAACAGGCTGGAGCCCAGCAGCCAGATGGGCACCTGCGTGCCGGCACCCGGCACGGCCGTGATGCGCTGGCCCGGCTGGGCGGGGCCCAGCAGCCGCTGCAGCTCGGACACGTCGCGCGGGAAGTCTTCTTCGGTCTCGACGCGGTCGCGGCGCAACGCGCGCATCGTCGGCCCGTCGGTGCCGGGTGCGCGGCCCAGGCCCAGGTCGATGCGGCCCGGGTACAGCTCGCCCAGCGTGCCGAAGGCCTCGGCCACCACCAGCGGCGCATGGTTGGGCAGCATGATGCCGCCCGAGCCCACGCGGATCGTCCGCGTGCCCCCCGCGATGTGCCCCACCAGCACGGCCGTGGCCGAACTCGCGATGCCCGGCATGTTGTGGTGCTCGGCCACCCAGTAGCGCTGGAAGCCCAGCGACTCCACATGCTGCGCCGTGCGCAGCGCCAGCGCCAGCGCATCCGCCACGCTGCCGCCCTCGCGCACCGCCACCAGGTCCAGCATCGACAGCGCCGGCCGTCCGCCGGAACCGGCCGTGCCCGGCGAAGGGGCCACCGGCACGGAAGAGGAGGGTGGCGGGGGAGCGGTGATCGTCGTGGAGGTCATGCGATCCATTGTGCGGCGACGCCAAAACCGCTGTGGCCATGCGGTCAAGCACCCTTACGACCAGCGCATGTTCGATTGATTTATCAAATTTTGAGAATCAATGATGGCATTTAGAATATCGCCAACGCGACAGTACGGTGTCTTTCTTCCAGTGCGCGCCGTCGAGTCGTCGTGCTGCCCTTCTTTCCGTTCCAACCCTGTCTGCCACCATGGGATTCTTCAGCCGGCTGTTCCAGCCCCGGACCGACGGGCGTCCCGTGCAGGACGACTGGACTTCGCTCCCCCACGACAGCCGGGCCAGCGAGCTGGTCCTGTTGAGCGACGAGGCCGCCAGGCTCCTGGCCGAGGTCGACATCGACGCCGCCATCGCCGGCCAGGCACGCTGGCTGCCGTGGCTGGAGCAGGTGCTGCTGCACGGCGCCCGCGACGAGCGCCTGCGCCCCGACGCCATCCGCGACGAGACCCGCTCCGAACTCGGCCAGTGGCTCCACGGCACCGGCCGCATCGCCCTCGGGCACCTGCCCGCCTTCGACATGATGGCGCGCCGCCACCGCTACTTCCACCAGCAGGCGGCCGACGTCGTGCGGTACGCCGAGGCCGGCGACGAACGCCTGGCGCAGCAGGCCTTCAAGAGCTGCCGGCACGCCTCGCGGCAGGTCGTCATGCTGCTGCAGGAACTCAAGCGGGGCCTCGCGCGGGGCGTTAAGGTGGGAGGGCCGGTATCCAGCACCGGCACGGACACGGGCCCGGACGCCGTGCCTGGACTGCGCAGGGGCTGACCACCCTGCCGCCCTACCGCTGCTGCTGCTGCTGCCGCCGCATCGGCATGCGGTCGATCTCGTCGAACACCGCCTGCAGATCGACGCCGGCGCCTTCTTCCCGCATCTTGACGCCCCCATCCTTGCCAACAAGGATGAACGTGGCCGGCCCCCGGGCGTCCAGCTGCAGCGCCCGCAGCATCGCCGCGGTGCGCCCGGGCCCGAGCGGCTCCCCATTGCGGCGGCCCTGGCCCGCCACGACGGTGAAGAGCGCCATGTCGCGCTCCCGGAATGCCTCGCGCGCCGCGGTTTCCTTCAGGGCCGCGCGCACCTTGGCGAGCAGGGGATCGCTGTCCTGCGGCACCACGACGACGATGGGGCGGGTCTCCCAGCGCTCGGCGTCGAGGGGGTTGGTGGTGTCGGCGCCGACGCCGGTGGCACCGGCGGGGAGGGCGAGGCAGAGGGCGGCGAGGGTGGACACAGTGCGCAAGAAATGGTGGGTTCGGCGTTGGAAGGTCAACAGGCAAGTGAGCTCATGTTATCTCGAAAAGGAGCAGCTTGCTGTTCTATTTCAACTAGACCAACCAAGCTTAAATGTATGCGGATTCTAAGAATTTTCGATGCCTGTAATTATTTATTTGAGTCAATGTTCAATAGATAGACCCTAAACATACTGGCTGGAGATTTTTTGGCTGCTCTAGTAAAAAGCTGTGCAGTATAAAATGTTGTTTTTCATATCGGGTTAATTGATGTGGTTAAATAATGCAGTAATTAAGGTGTGATGGGACTTCTACGCTGTTACTGGCGACCAAAAGTTCAATTCCTGTGCGTTTTGTTTGCACTGAATAGTTGAGGCTGCTAGCATATTTTCTGTACTTTTTATAAAGATTTCTTATTTCTGGCGTATCGTCGTAAGTCACTATCCAGGGCCTTTTGACGTTGAATACTGCTTTGGCTAAGTCAACGTGATCCTGGTGTTGATAGAAGTTCGTGTAAAGTTCTGGACCTTTTTTATAGTAGGGGGGGTCTAAGTTTACTAGTGTGTGCTGACTTGTGGTGGGAATGATATTTTCAACAAAAGCGACAGCATCCAAGCAGTGGAGATCTATTACTTCGTTGTGTAATGCGATGCGCTTGATTTTTCGTATCAAGTCCTTTCTGTTAAAGCGGCAATCTATTTTAAAGTTGCCGTCTTGATTTAGGCCGCCTATTACTCCTCCCCGCAAAATACCTGATCTATTCGTTCGATTGAGAAATAGAGTGGAAAAGCCTTTTGCCAAAACGTCCTTGCGGTCTGCGTTGATAAATATGGCGCGCTGTTTTTGCCATTCCTCTACATTGACTGGATGATCCTGGATTAGTTGGCATAATTCTTCTGTGTGGTGGAGTACGCTGTACCAAAAAGAATATATTGCCGTGTCAATGTCGTTGAGGTAGATTTTTGATACATAGCCATTTAAAAGCAGAGTCATGGCGATGCCTGCGCCTCCGGCGAAAGGCTCTGCATATTCTCCGGAAAAAAGGTTGTTTCTTCCGAGTATCTCAATTATCGTTGGTGTTAACTGACTTTTACCGCCAGGATAACGTAGTGGCGTGTCTGTAATTGGCATGGATCAGTTTCGCTAAATTCCTTGTTTCTGGTTCTACACACGATCAAGCATGTGTTGAACAATGTGCTCAATGTTATCCCAGTATCTAAAAACATAGCTCGGAGTAGGCGTGGCCCCGCCATGGATATAATATCCCAATGTGTCTGGGGCGTACTCGCTATCCTTACCATTTGCAGCGATGACGCGTAATATTTTCAATTGCCTATCCTTCAATCCTTCGCTGGCTAATTCTTTGGATAGTTGTTTAAGTTTTTCGTCTAGTTTTATCTCTGGGGTAACGCCTTTAGAAATCAAATAAAGGCTGGTTGACTTTTCAAGTATAGATCGCAATAGTGATGTGGCCGCAAATGTAAATTGTACTGCATCAATCTCTTTTAATTCGCGATAAAGACGTTTTAGAATTTTGTCGCTGGTTTTTGATTTAAATTTTGATGAAATTACTTTTCTTCGGCGATCAGGGTGAACTGATTCATGTGTAGTTTTGCTATCAGAGTGAAATTTTTCTTCTTGTTGGTTTTGGTGACCATTTTTGTCATTTTCTTCGCCGTCTTTTTCTGAATTATTGCTATCTGTTCCTCTGCTTGGCGAATTAGTGCCTGGCATATGGGACTCATGCACGTGTGAGATCGCCGCTAATCCTTGTTGGCCTAGCTTGCTTGCATAAGTGCGTCTATCTGTAGCAGAAGTTCTAGAGTTAACTCCTGACTTCGGGTCTAAAGAGTCATTGAGAAACCGCGTTAATGCGCGTTCAAATTCATGATCTGGGACGTTGATCAAAATGCTGTTTCTGTCTGCCAAGCCAATGGCATGACGTACGACAGGTGTAGACAAGAAACGCGTAAGTGTGGTGAGGCTTAGGCTTGAAATATCCCCGGGTTTGAGGAGTTTTCTGTCTTTCGCGTATTCAACCAAGAGTAAGGCTTGTACGTTGGGATCTCGGCCGTTAGTTCTTAGGTTAAACCGTGCTATTTGGTCAGTTGTCCAGCCTTTTGTGCCTACTCCGTCTTGTTCGCCTCTGTGACGCAGTGCAAACCAGCGTGTTGCGGATTCCCTAGAATCGAAAATGACCGCTTGGACCCTCGATACACTTTTCTCCATATTCCGTGCGAGTCCCGAGAAATAGCGCCTGTCAGCCTCTGTCCCGGCCTTTTCGGGGTCAAGTAGTAATTTGAGTGAGCAGATTCTTCGGTTGCCTTCAACTACTATGTAGCTGCTCCTACTTTTTTCATGCTTTATCAGGGCAATAGGCTCCAAGGGGCTGAGACTGCCTGCCTCTGAAATATCTTTGGCCAAATTTCGAACGTATTCTTTATTGATGAGATGTCTTATTATTGAGGGCTGGTCTGGCAGGCTTTCATGGCGAGGATTTTCTGGATCCAAGTGGATTCTGTTGATTGAAACTGTTTTTATTTCTAATGACATTTTCCCTCCGGTAATATTGAATATGTCTGTTATGTAAATTGGGCGACTGCAATTAATTTAATAACTAATATTCATCGGCGTTAGTAAAATTTTCCTCTATTTTATCTATCACATCAGTCAGACGTGCGATTAATAGTGTGCCCGAGCCTACTCTAACACCTTGCTAGAGCCAAGACTCTTACGTGCAATGACTGGGGCACGGCTCAACGTGGATGCCCATCTATTCCCACGATTGTCTGATGAAACTGAACATCACCTCGTCATCTTATGACTGCGCCGATCGGCTTGAGGACTGGTATCTGCTCATGGCGGCTGACGTCCATCTTCGTTGCTATGTGCTTGACTCTCTAGTCTCGTGATACTTGGTCAGGTGCCAGCCGCCTCTCCAACGCGATGGAGCACAGCTTTCGGATGTTCAAAGTTACAAGGTTGCGCTGGCGTGTCTCCCCGGGCCGTCATCCATCCTCTTCGGACATGGGCATCCCTCTCCAGTAAGGTTCACCTAAGGCTCCTCTAAGCCCCCTCTAAGTCTCGTTCCACACACTCCGGTCCATGCCACAACCCTCCCTGAAAGGCTTGCCATGAACCAGATCCTCTCCACTCCCCGCCGCCTCACCCTCGCCCTCGTCGTGGCGGGCGCCATGGGGGCGACGGGCGCGGGGCTCGTCACCAATCTGCATACGAGCCACGCGGCGCTGCCGCCCGCGGCCCCGGTGGCTGCGGCCCCTGCAGGCTATGCCGGCGTGACGGCGCCGGACTTCGCGCAGATCACGGCGCAGAACGGCCCGGCGGTGGTGAACATCAGCGTCACCGGCACGACCAAGACCTCGTACAACGGCGGCGGCAACGACGATGACGACGACGAGACGCCGTCCGCGCAGCGCCAGCCGCACGGTCCGCAGGGCATGGACGCGAACGATCCGTTCTTCGAGTTCTTCCGCCGCTTCGGCATGCCGGGCATGCCCGGTGCGGGCGGCGGCCGCATGCCGCAGCGCGAGGTACCGATGCGCGGCGAGGGCTCGGGCTTCATCGTGAGCCCGGACGGCATCATCCTGACGAATGCCCACGTGGTGAAGGACGCCAGCACGGTGACCGTGAAGCTGACGGACCGGCGCGAGTTCCGCGCCAAGGTGCTGGGCTCCGACCCCAAGACGGACATCGCCGTGCTGAAGATCGACGCGAAGGACCTGCCCGTTGTGCACCTGGGCGATACGAAGAAACTCGCGGTGGGCGAATGGGTGCTGGCCATCGGCTCGCCGTTCGGCTTCGAGAACAGCGTGACGGCGGGCGTGGTGAGCGCCAAGGGCCGTGCGCTGCCGGACGACAGCTTCGTGCCCTTCATCCAGACCGACGTGGCGGTGAACCCCGGCAACTCCGGCGGCCCGCTGTTCAATTCGCGCGGCGAGGTGGTGGGGATCAATTCGCAGATCTACAGCCGCTCGGGCGGCTACCAGGGCGTGTCGTTCGCGATCCCGATCGAGGTGGCGGAGCGGGTGAAGGAGCAGATCCTGTCCACGGGCAAGGCCAGCCATGCGCGGCTGGGCGTGTCGGTGCAGGAAGTGAACCAGGCGTTCGCCGATTCGTTCCAGCTCGACAAGCCCGAGGGCGCGCTGGTGGCGGGCGTGGAGCCCGGCGGCCCCGCCGACAAGGCCGGGCTGAAGTCGGGCGACGTGATCCTGCGCATCAACGGCCAGCCGATCGTGGCCTCGGGCGATCTGCCGGCCTTCGTCGGCCAGTCCGCGCCCGGCACCACGGCGCGCATGGAAGTGTGGCGCCACGGCAAGCAGGAAGAACTGACCGCGACGCTGGGCGATGCGAACGACAAGCCGGCCAAGGTGGCGAGCGCCGACAAGGCGGTGGGCAAGGGCCAGCTCGGCCTGTCGCTGCGGCCGCTGCAGCCGGAGGAACGCCGCGAGGCCGGCGTGAGCGGCGGCCTGCTGGTGGAGGAGGCGCGCGGTCCGGCCGCCGTGGCGGGGGTGGCCCCGGGCGACGTGCTGCTGTCGATCAACGGCACGCCGGCGCAGAGCATCGAGCAGGTGCGCGCCGCGATGGCGAAGGCGGGAAAATCGGTGGCGCTGCTCATCGAGCGGGACGGCAACAAGATCTTCGTGCCGGTGCCGCTGGGCTGACGCGGCCTTCGCCCGATCCGGCCTGCCGGGGCCGGACGGCCGCCCATGCCCCTGCGCTCCGGCCGGTTCCTACGCGGGGAGGGCGGTGCTGCCGCTATCCTTGGAGCATGCTGCCGAGCCCGCCGGCCCCCTGGAGCGGCACCTCGACCGAACCGCATCGCCCCCCACTTCCCACACGTTCCGGAGACCGAACCATGCGACTGCTGCTGGTGGAAGACGACACGATGATCGGCGAGTCCGTGTACGACCTGTTGCGCGCCGAGCACCATGCGGTGGACTGGGTGCGCGACGGAGACATGGCGGACACGGCGCTGCGCACGCAGACCTACGACGTGGTGCTGCTGGACCTGGGCCTGCCGCGGCGCGACGGCCTGGAAGTGCTGCGCGACCTGCGCGCGCGCAAGGACCGCACGCCGGTGCTGGTGGCCACGGCGCGCGACGCGGTCGCCGAGCGCGTGCAGGGCCTCGATGCCGGCGCCGACGACTACGTGCTCAAGCCCTACGAGCTGGACGAGCTGCTGGCGCGCATCCGGGCGCTGGCGCGGCGCGCGGCCGGCCGGGCCGAGCCGGTCTACGAGCACAAGGGCGTGAGCATCGATCCGGCCACGCGCGAGGTGGCGGTGAACGGCGAGCCGGTGGTGCTGTCCGCGCGCGAATGGGCGGTGCTGGAGCCGCTCATCGCGCGCCCGGGCCGCGTGCTCTCGCGCGCGCAACTCGAAGAAAAGCTCTACAGCTGGAAGGACGAGATCAGCAGCAATGCGGTCGAGGTCTACATCCACGGCCTGCGCAAGAAGCTCGGCGCGGAACTGGTGCTGAACGTGCGCGGCGTGGGCTACATGGTGCCCAAGGCATGAGCCGGCCGGCCGCCGGTGAAACCGACGGAGGGGGCCCGGCGCGCGGTCGCCCGCAGGGCCGCTGGATGGACCGCCTGGCCGCGCGGGCGCCGCATTCGCTGCGCGCGCGGCTGCTGTGCTTTCTGCTCGTGGCGATCGTCTGCGCGGCGCTGCTGCAGTTCGCGCTGGCCTACCGCTCGGCACTGGCCGAGGCGGACCAGATTTTCGACTACCACATGCAGCAGACGGCGATGGCGCTGCGGCCGGGCGTGCCGTCGATGCCCGAGCGGGCGCAGGAGGAACCGGCGCAGGAGGACGAGAGCACCGAATTCGTGGTGCAGATCTGGTCGGCCGACGGGTTGCGGGTGTTCGAGTCGTCCGTGGGCGCGGCGCTGCCGCAGCGCGCGGTGCTGGGTTTCTCGAACGTGCATGCGCGGGGCACGGTGTACCGGGTGTTCTCCGTGCAGACGCGCACGCAGGTGATCCAGGTCGCGCAGGACATGGCGGCGCGGCGCGCGATGGCGCGCGACCTGGCGCTGCGCACGGCCGGGCCCATCGCGCTGCTCGCGCCGCTGCTGGCGCTGGCCGTGTGGTGGGCGGTGAGCGGCTCGCTCGCGCCCGTGGAACGCGTGCGCCGGCAACTGTCGAAACGCCAGGCCGACGACCTGTCGCCCGTGAACGCGGGTGCGCTGCCCGACGAGGTGCGGCCGATGGTGGACGAGCTGAACCTGCTGTTCGAGCGCGTGCGGCAGGCCTTCGAGGCGCAGCAGCATTTCGTGGCGGATGCGGCGCACGAGCTGCGCTCGCCGCTCGCGGCGCTCAAGCTGCAACTGCAGGGCCTGCAGCGCGCCGGTACCGAAGAGGCGCGCGCGGTGGCGGCCGGGCGGCTTGCGGCCGGCATCGACCGCGCCACGCGCCTCGTGGAGCAATTGCTGGCGCTGGCGCGGCAGGAGGCCAGCGCCGCCGCGGGCGCGCCGCCGGAGCGCGTGGCCCTGGCCGATCTGGCCCGGCAGGCGGTGGCCGATGCGGTCGCCGCCGCGCAGCAGAAGGACATCGACCTGGGCCTCGCCACCGCGGACGCCGCGCCGGTGCGGGGCTATGCGGAGGCGCTGCGCATCCTGCTGCGCAACCTCGTGGACAACGCCGTCAAGTACACACCGCCCGGCGGCGTGGTGGACGTGCACGTGCGCGCGGTGGACGGCGGCGCGGAACTGGTGGTGGAGGACAGCGGCCCCGGCATCGCCGAGGACGACCGCGAGCGCGTGCTCGGGCGCTTCTACCGCGCGCCCGCGCCCGAAGGCGCGGCGCCCGTGGCCGGCAGCGGACTGGGCCTGGCGATCGTGCAATCGATCGCTCGGCTGCACGGTGCGTCGTTGGTGCTGGACGCATCGCCGCGGCTGGGCGGGCTGCGGATCGCGCTGCGGTTCGGTGCGCCGCCGGAAGCGGCCGAGGGCGCGGGCCGGGACGGTGGAGGCGGCGCTTGACGCGGTTCGCGCTGCTGTCGGGCCTGGGCCATGCGGCCTTCGTGGCCGTGGGCCTGCTGATCTATGTGATGGCGACGCGCATCGGCCGGCAGCGCCGGCATCCCTCGGCGGCGATGGGCTGGGTGCTGGCGATCGTGGCGTTCCCGTACGCGGCGGTGCCGCTCTTCCTGATGTTCGGTTCGCGCAAGTTCATGCGACCGCAGCGCCGCGCGGCGGGCA
Organism: Acidovorax sp. PRC11; assembly: GCF_031844105.1. Lineage (NCBI taxonomy): Bacteria > Pseudomonadati > Pseudomonadota > Betaproteobacteria > Burkholderiales > Comamonadaceae > Acidovorax > Acidovorax sp. PRC11. The sequence continues at coordinate 134,846 of NZ_JAUZUQ010000008.1, forward strand.
TGCTCGCGGCCGGACCGGCCCTGCCGCCACCGCCCGCCGACGTGCCGGGCCCCGCCTGGGCCACGCGGTTGCTGGCGGGCATGGAACTGGCACCGCCCGTGCGCAACGCGCGCACCGTGTTCCACGCCCAGGGAGCGCAGGCGTTCGATGGCCTGCTGGCCACGGTGGCTTCGGCGCGCCACAGCCTGGACGTGTGCACCTTCGTGTTCGGCGATGACGAGGTGGGCCGGCGCGTGGCCGAGGCCCTGCGGGCCGCCGCGCGCCGCGGCGTGGCCGTGCGGCTGCTGCTGGACGCCGTCGGCAGCCTGGGCATGCCCGCCCACCTGCGGCGCGCGCTGAGAGAAGGCGGCGTGCAGGTGCGCCGCTTCATGCCGCTGCTGCACAACCCGCTGCGCGGCCACACCAACCTGCGCAACCACCGCAAGCTGGTGGTGGCCGATGGCGAGCGGCTGTGGAGCGGCGGCCGCAACCTGGCCTGCGAATACTTCCTCGACCGCCCGGGCCTGCCCGCGTGGATCGACCTGAGCTACGAGATCGAAGGCCCGATCGCGCTGCAGGCCGCGGCGCAGTTCGCCGCCGACTGGCAGGCCGCGAGTGGCCGCATCGCCCGCGCCGTGCTGCCGCGCCCGCTGCAGCCCGGTCCGGCGGCAGGCGTTCCCGCGCAGTGGGTACCGAGCGGCCCCGACCATGCGGACGACACCGTGCACGCATTGCTGGTGGCGGCGGCCTACCACGCCGAGGCGCGCATCGTGGCGGTGACGCCGTATTTCGTGCCGGACGATGCGCTGCTCGACGCCTGGTGCCTGGCCTGCCGGCGCGGCGTGCAGGTACGGCTGCTGGTGCCCGAGCGCTCCAACCACCGTCTCGCCGATTGGGCGCGCGCCCGTGCGTTGCGCGAGCTCGCCCAGGCAGGGGCCGAGGTCTGGCTGGCACCGGGCATGGTGCATGCGAAGGCGGTGGTGATCGACGACGTGCTGGCGCTGTCGGGGTCGCTCAACCTCGATGCGCGCAGCCTGTTCCTCAACTACGAAGTGATGACGGCCTTCTACGGCCCGGAGGAAGTGCGGTGGCTCGCCGGCTGGTGCGGTGCGCAGATCGCGATCGCGCGGCGCTTCGAGGCGCGCCCTCCCTCGTGGCCGCGCGACATCGCCGAGGGCGTGGTGCGGGCCGTGGGGTTTCAGTTGTAGGGCAACCCGGCTAGAGCGCCAGGAACGCGGCCGCCGCCACCGCCGTGGGCACGCCCGCCCCGAGCAGCAGGCCGAGTGCCCCTACGCTGCCGCCCGCGAAGCCCGGCTTGAGCAGCGCCACGCCGGCAGGGTTCGGTGCATTGGCGATCACCGTGAGCCCGCCGCCGGCCACGGCCCCGGCCACCAGCATGTACTGGGCCTGGGGCGCGATGCCGTCGATGAGCGAGCCCAGGTAGGTGAGCGCGGCGTTGTCCGTCAAGGCCGTGAGGCCCAGCGCCCCGAAGAACAGCGCGAGCGGCTCCAGCGCGGACACGATCGGCTGCAGCCACCAGCGCTGCATGCCACCCAGCACCACCAGCCCGGCGAGGAAGAACGCCACCAGCAGCGCTTCTTTCAGGATCAGCCGGCTCTGGTGCCGGGCATAGGCCTGCGTGAAACCGAGGAACAGCAGGAACAGGCCCAGGAAGATCACGGGATGGTGGGCCGACAGCACCACGCCGGCCAGCAGCGCGATATGCACGGCGGCGACGATGGCCGGAACGGGGCCGACGTGGGGTGCGTGCGGCGCGTGGTGGGGATGACCGTGGCCGTGGCTATGGCTGTCGGACTGGTCAGGCTCTGCGGGGGCGGTCGGGGCGTGGATCTGCGCGAGGTGCGGCCGCAGCATCCAGGCCGCGAGCGTGGCGTTGCACAGCACCGCCAGCGCGGCCTTCCACCCGAAGTGCGTGAACATGAACGCGCTGTCCCACTGCCAAGTGGCGGCCACCATCAGCACCGGCGGTGCGGCATAGGCGGTGAGCGTGCCGCCGATCGACACGTTCACGAGCAGCACGCCCAGGGCGAAATATTTCGCGCGCTCGGGGATCGCCCGGCGGAATGCCACGGGGGCCAGCAAAAGCGCCGCAAGCGTCATCGCCGCCGGCTCGGTGATGAGCGAGCCCAGCAGCGGCACCACCGACAGTCCCAGCCACGCCAGGGCGACGGGCTGCGCCACGGGCAATCGCCGCGCGATGGCTCCGATCGTGCGGTCCACCGCATCCAGGATCGGGCGCGATGCGGCCACCACCATCACGACGAAGACGAACAGCGGCTCGGTGTAGTTGCGCGATTCCGCGTAGGCGAGCGCAGCGCCGCCGCCCTGCAGCAGCGCGAGCGCCGCGATGAGCACGATGGCCCAGAAACCGAAGACCACTTCCACCTCGCCGAGCAGGTGGAAGAGGCCGGAATGGCGCGGGAACCGGCGCGAGAGCCGGTCGAATTGCGAGGCGGAGAAGGTGTGCAGCAGCGCGATCGCGAAGAGCGAGGCGGCAACGTATTGGGCGACAGGAGTGTCCATGGGCGTCAAGAGGTCGTTAAAAGGCCGCGTGGCGGCCCGACCAGCGCGACGACCTGCCATCCCGTCCGTCAACGCGCATGCGCCGGCCCAGACAGGGGCACCCATTGAAAGCCGATTTTACCTGCCCGCTGCGGGCTCTCGGAGCCGCACCGCCGCGGCGTTCCACTCAGCGATGCGGGCAGGGTGGCGGGGAGTTTTCCGTCAGGCGCGCAGGGCCGTGCGCAGGCGCTCGCCCGCGTAGGCCTGGGCCTGGCGCGCCTTCTCCAGCACCGCGGCGGCGCCGAAGAACTCGTGCGCCACGCCTTCGTAGTCGCGGCGCTCCACCGGCACGCCGGCATCGCGCAGCGCGTCTTCCAGTTTCGCGCCGTCGCTGCGCAGCGGATCGATGCGCGCATTGATGATGGTCACGGGCGGCAGGCCGGCCAGCGGCGCATCGACGAGCGACAGGCGCGGATCGGCCAGATCGTCTTCCGAGCGCACCAGATGGTCCACGAACCATTTCACCATGGCGCGGTTCAGCGGCTTGGCGATGGCGTTTTCCAGGTACGACTCGGTATTCAGGCTGGTCTGCGCGACCGGGTACACGCTCAGCACGTGCCGCGGCGGGGGCAGGCCCGCGTCGCGCGCGGCGACGGCCGTGGCCACGGCGAGGTTGCCGCCGGCGCTCTCGCCCGCCAGCGCGAGCCGCTCCGGATCGCCGCCCAGCGTGGATGCATTCGCGGCGACCCAGCGGTAGGCGGCGAGTGCGTCGTCCCATGCGGCGGGGAAGCGGTGTTCCGGTGCCTGCCGGTAATCGACCGAGACGACGATCGCATTCGCCTCCCGCGCCAGGCCGCGCGCGCCGCTGTCGTAGACCTCCTTGTTGGCGATCACCCAGCCGCCGCCGTGGAAGTACAGCACCACGGGCAGCGGGCCGGCAGTACCTTCGGGCGTGTAGACCGTGGCCGGCAGCGGGCCGGTCGCGCCGTCGACGGTGGTCTGCGTGGCGTGCACGCCCGGCACCAGTTGCGCCGGGTCGGTGGGGCGGCCCTGTTCGCGCAGCAGATGGTTCACCGCGTCGGCCACGGTGGGCTGGCGTCGGGCCTCGGCCACCTCGAGCTTCTCGATGGCCTTGGGGCCCAGTGCCTCGTGCGCGCGGGCCAGTGCCAGCTGGTCGTCGTCGGCGCGCACGGCGGCAACGGCGTTCGAGAGCGCGTTGATGATCGGGTTCGGCTTGCCTTGGTCGTCGTCGCTCATGGTGTTCCTTGGGAAAGAAGAGGGGGGATTGGTGAGGGGCGGCGAGTTGATCAGCGCGTCAGCCCGGCCGTGCCACCCAATGTAGGCAACGCGACCGTGGCGGCGTGTGGGACAGGCGCCCGGTGCCGCGTGGGCAGAGCTGCGGCCGGTACGCCTTCACTGACCGGGCAGTCCGCCACTGCCAGCGGCTCGGGTTGCCGGCTGACACGGCCGAGCCGCTGGCGCGGCGATGCTGCAGGCCTGAATCCACCATTCCAGGAGATCCACATGTCCATGAACAAGACCCTCGTCGCCCTCGCCGCCGCTGCCGCCGTGCTGGCTACCCCGTTCGCCCATGCCCAGGTCGGCAAGGCCGCGTCGGAAGCCGCCGATTCCGCCGAGCACAAGATCGACCAGAAGCGCGCCGAGAACGACGCCAAGCACAGCGGCCCCGTGGGCAAGGCCGTCAACAACGTGAAGGCCGACTACCACAAGAACCGCGCGCACCATTCCAAGGAAAAGGCCAAGGAGTCGCTGAAGAAGTCGACCGATTGAGGTGGCGGAGCGCCGCCCAGCTGCGCAGTCGCGATGTCGACCGCGCATGTGAAGAAGCCCGCATTGCGCGGGCTTTTTCGTGGGTGGCAGCGGGGGCCAGTGGTCCCCTCAGCAGGAATCGAACCTGCATCTAGCGCTTAGGAGGCACTCGTTCTATCCATTGAACTATGAGGAGACGCGAGCGCGGATTGTAAGGCCCGGCGGCAAGTGTCCCCGCAGTGCGCAGGCGCCTGCCCCAGCCGTTGCGCCGGGGTTTGTGGGCTGTTCGGATATACAGTATGCTCCGCGCATGCCGTTCGATTCCCTCCTTCTCGCCCTGGCCGGCGCCATGGCCGTGTGGCTGTCGCAGGCGCGCGGGGCGCCGTGGCGGCGGTGGGCCTGCGTGCTCGGGCTGGTGAGCGTGCCGTTCTGGTTCTGGGCGGGGTGGCGCGCGGGGCAGTGGGAGATGCTTGCCGTGTCGGCACTGCATGCGCTGGCCTGGCTGCGCGGCGTGTGGGTGTACTGGCTGGCGCCACGGCCGGAGCTGGATGCGCCCGCGGGGCTGGGCACCATCCAGCTCGCGCCCGGTCCGCGCCGCTGACGTCGCGCCGCTGAAGTTGGCTGCTCTCTTCCCGTTGCTGTCTTCGGGCTCGGCCCTCTGGTTCCCGTAGGGCGCGGTGTCCGCTGGGCCGATGGTTTTTCAATCGTACCCAGCCCTACAATAGCTCGACCATGTCCACTCCCCACGAGCTGACGCCCCCGCAACTGCTGGCCATCCTGCGCGGCCGCGGGCTGGGTGCTGGCATCGCTGCGCTGAACGCGGGCGTGAGGCACCGCTACACGGGCGTCTACCGCATGGCGGGCTCCTGCCTCTACAACGTCCAGTTGCACGACAAGCTCGGCCAGGCGCGGCCCGAGGCGCTGGCGGTGGTCGAGCTGGCCGACAGCTTCTGCCAGTTCGTGCTGCGCGACGGCGAACTGATGATGCAGAACACCCTGCACGAGGAGTTCCTCGGCAACCATCGATACCGCGGCGTGCTGCTGGCCTACCACGGCGTGCCGATCGGCGACAACGCGGGCGGGCTGTGGGGCACGCTGTGCCATTTCGACTTCGAGGAGCGCGGGCTGTCCGAGGGGCAGTACGAATTGCTCAAGGCGGCAGGCCACATGCTCTACCCGTTCGTGCGCCAGCTGCGCGGCAGCGAGGGCGCGGCAGCGCAGCAGGCGCTGCCAGTGCATGCACCTGCGACTGTGACTGCGCCTGTGCCAGCGCCATCCCCGCCGCCCCCGTCCGCCGTTTCCTGACCGTCCGGCCGGCGCCGGTACCGATACCGGACCCGGAGGCGGCGCACCGGGCGCCGCCCGGCCGGTCAGTCGTAGCGCAGCGTGTAGATGAGGTCCACCGCGCTCTGCGCGCCCGTCTGCCCGCGCAGCGTGAGCCGCTGGGTCAGGTCGTAGAAGATGTAGAGCGTGCCCAGGGCGCCCGAGAGGCTGCGCTCGTAGGTCACGTACAGGTCCTTCGACAGCCGTTTGCCGAACGTGAGCGCGGCGCCCGAGGCGTCCTCCCCGCTGGCGCCGGAGTTGGCCCCGCGGAAGCCGATCTCGTCGAGGCCCAGGCGGTTGGCGAAGTTGCCCGCGCTGTTGTTGCCGCCGCCGCCCAGGAGCGCGAGCGCGGCCTGCTGCAGCAGCGCGGCTTCGGCGCCGCCCGCGGCGGTGCTGCGGCCCAGCACCACCCAGGAGAGCTTTTCGGCATCGGGCAGGTCGGGGTCGGAGTAGAGCGCCACGCGCGGTGCCTTGGCGGTGCCGGTGACCTGCACGCCCGCGCGCACGCTGATGTTCGGCCGGATGGCCAGCACGTCGAGCGCGGGGTTGTCGTAGGGGCCGTTGAAGCGCGCGAGGCCGGTCTCGATGTTGAGCGCCTGGCCCCAGGCACGGTAGCGGCCCTCCACGGTGCGCACCTCGCCGGTGATGCGCGGCGGGCCCCCGGCCACGGCGGGGCCGCGGATGTCGAGCTCGCCGGACAGGCGCGTGGTGACGCCATGGCCCTGCAGCGCGAAATCGTCGCCCAGGTTGAAGGTGATCGCGATGTCGGGCGGCCGCGCGGCCTCCACGCGGCCGGCCTTGGCGCCCTCGCGCTGCGCGGCCTCGGCCTTGGCGCGGTCGGTGGCGGCGGAGCGCACCACCACGTCGCTGCCCAGGCTCGGCGCACCGGCCTCGGCCAGGATGATGGTGGCGCGGTCGGCGGTGAGCTTGCCGCGCAGCGACAGCTGGCCCTGGCGCAGCTGGGCGCGCACGTCGCCCGAGACGCTGACCTGGCGGTCGGCGCGCACCAGCACCTGCAGAGCGCGCGCCTGCGCGGTGAAGTCCATCGTGATGCCCGAGCCGCCGGACGCGGCCTCCTGGCCCATGCCGGCCCACGACAGGCTGCCGGTGCCGCTCAGGGTGCCGCCGTCCTTCGGGGCCGATGTGCGGTTGCCGCTGAAGCCTGCGATGCGGGCGCTGCTGCCCTGGCCGCCGCTCACGCGGAATTCGGTGATGTCGATCCGGTCGCCGCGCAGCGTGGCGCGCAGGCGGCCGTTCTGCAGATCGACGCCGTCCAGCAGCGAGCGCACGGCCAGCTGGTCCGCGGCGAGCGTGCCGCTCCAGCTGGGCGCGGCGCGCGTGCCGGCGAGCGTGACATCGGCATCGAGCGTGCCCTGCACGCGCCATCCCGGCGGCGCCAGCGTGGACCACACGCCGATGTTCGGCAAGCGGGCGCGCGCCGTGCCTGCGAGGGGTGCGTCGGCCGGCAATTGCCAGCCCCCGTCCACCCGCGCCAGGCGCGTGGAGACTTCGGCCTGCACCTGGCCGGCGCGTTCGCTGTCCCACTGCAGGCGGGCGCGCACGGTGTCGCCTTCGGCCTGCAGGCGCAGTTCGGCGGTGCGCACGCCCGCGGCGATGCCGGGGCCCTGCGGCGTTTCGGTGGCGTCGGCCTTGGCGGCGGTGGCCCGGCCCATGCCCATGTCGGTACCCGTGCCCGTGCCGGCGCTGGGGCCGCTGCTGCGCACCACGGTGGTGGCCGGCGCGCTGCCGGCGAGCAGGCGCAGGTCGCCCGACGTGCGGCGCACGCTGGCGGAGGCGCGCAGGGTGTCGCCCGCATCCACGTCCCAGTCGCCGTCGAAGACGAGATCGCCCTGCAGGCCCAGGCGGTCGAGCGCATCGCTGCCCTCGGCCAGCGCGCGGGCCCAGGCCATCGGCAGGCCCTGCAGCTGGCCGCGCGTGCGCAGCTGCACGGCGCCGGCCTCGGTGCGCGCGAAGCGGGCGGGCTCCCAGCGCAGGGTGGCTTCGCCGGGCGCGGGCGCGGAGATGCGCGCCTGGCCGGCCGATGTTTCCACCAGCAGGGTGGGCGCGGTGCGGGCGGTGATGGTGAGCGGTTGCGCGAACTGCACGGTCCAGGGGCCGGGGCGCTGGCCGTCGCGGGCCTGGGCGCGCAGTTCGTCGATCTGGGCGCGCCACTGGCCGGCGCCGGCCGCGCCGCCGGAGCCGCGCAGGCGCAAGTCCAGGCGGCGCTCGTCCATGCGCGCTTCGCCGTCGAGCGACAGCGTAGCGCGCGGCACGGAGCCCGCCACCTCGGCGCGCACGGCCGTGAGCCGCACGGTGGAGGGGCCCGCGCCCGTGCCCGGCCGCGGCGGCAGCGCGACTTCCCAGCGCGGTGCGGCAAGGCGGGCCTGCAGCTCGAACGGGCCGGCGGCCGTGGCGGGGGCGCCCTGGGGTTTGGCGATGAGACCGGCCGTCTGCAACTGCCCCAGCAGGGACTGCCAGCCGCCGTTCCAGCGCGCATCGAGGCGCGCCTCGCCCTGCAGCGCCGCGCCGCCCAGGGCGGTGCGCAGGCCGGGGAGGGATTCGATCCATTGCTGCATGCGCTGCGCATCGGCCACGCGCACGTCGAGCGTGCCGGTACCCGCGCGCGGCGCGATGCGGCCGTCGACCTGTGCCGTTGCGCCCGGCAGGGTGGCCTGGAACTGGCCCTGGGCGGACTGCGCCGCCGTGTCGATGCGCAACTGGCGTGCACTGGCCTGCACCTGGAGTGCATCGAGCTGCAGCTGCGCGAGGGTGATCAGGGACCCCTGCCAGGTGCCTTCGGTGGCGAGCCGGTCGATGCGCAGCGGAGCGCCAGCGGCCTGTGCGGCGCGGGCCCGTGGGCGGGCGCCGCGGGCAGCCGTGCTGCCGGTGGAACGGATGTCGGCGGAGAAGCGCACCAGAGGGGCAGGCGCGGGGGCGGCGTCCGGGCCGGCGGCATTGGCGGCATCGGTGGCGGCGTTGCCGGCCGGCGCGCGCGCGGCACCGTCGCTGCGCGCGCGGGCGCGGCCGGACAGCGGCGCGGCGTCCAGCGTGCTGAGCACCGCGTCGGGCCGCACGTTGCGCAGTTCCAGGTCGCCCTCCAGCGCTTGCGTGGCGGGCGTGAAGGCGCCTTCGAGTTCGAGGGTGCCGCCGCCGACGCGCACGGTGGCGGCGGGCACCGTCCAGCGTGCGCCGTCGAAGTCCGCGCGCGCATCGACGGATTCGACCGGCAGCCGGCGTTGGTCCCACGGGCCGGGCAGGGCGTTCTCCAGTTGCGCGGACAGCGCCCAGCCGGTGGCGGGCTGGGCGGGAGCGGATGTGCCCGCAGCGGGGGCGGATGCCGGAGCCGCAGGCGGCGTGGCGGGCTGCTGTTGCTGCTGCTGCGCCACCGCGGTTACCGGGGCGGGCGAGGCCTCGATGCGCCCGCTCAGGCGCGTCGCGGGGGCCTGGGGCCAGAGCGCGGAGACGTCCAGGCCCTGTACGTCGGCCCGGGCCTGCAGCAGCGGCTGTGGCGCCCAGGGCGCGATGCGGGCCTGCACCTGTGCCTGCATGGGCTTCGCGTCGGCGGGCGCAGCGCCGGGGGCGGCGGCACTGGCACGGGGTGCGGTGCGGCGCGCGGCGGCGGAGCGGGCGGGCGCGGAGGGCGGGGCCGATGCGGCGGCCGACGCAGCGGTCGAAGGTACCGAAGCTGCCGAAGCCGCTGAAGCCGCTGAACGCGGTGCCGCGACGCCCTCCACGGCAACCGCCTGCAGGCGGCCCGTCAGGTCCAGGCGCGCGGCGGCGGTGGCGAGGTTGCCGCGCACTTCGGCGCGGGCGGTGGCTTCCAGGTCCGCGCCGCCGCCCGGGGCCGGCGTGCGCACGACGCCGTCGGCGGTGAGTTCCAGCGCCATGGGCGCCAGCGCCTGCAGCGTGGCGCTGGCCGAGTAGCGGCCCTGGGCGAGTTCGAGGTTGTCGAGCGTGGCGCTGTGCTGTTCGCCGTCGAAGCGGTAGCGGCCGGCCACGTTGCGCACGGTGACGGGGCTGGGGCCCGCCCAGGTGATCTCGTCCACGCGCAGGGGGATGTCGATGCGCAGCGGCAGCACCAGCTGTTCCAGCGGCTGGATGGGCTGGTCCGGCCCGGGCTCCGCCGCGGGGTGCGGCGTGGCGATGACGCGGGCGGCATGCACCTCGCCCAGCGTGAGTTCGCGGTGCAGCAGCGGCGGCAGGCTCCAGCCGATGCGCGCGTCCTGCACTTCCACCGTGAGGGTCGGGCTGCTCCAGCGCAGCCAGCCGATCTGCCCGCCGGCCCGCACGGAGCCGGACACGTCGCGGGTTTCGAGGGACTGGCCGGCGGGCAGGTAGCGGGCCGCCTGCGTGAGCGCCGTGGCCAGGGAGTTGCCGGTGCCGCTCCACCACCAGGCCGCGGCGAGCACTGCGATCACCAGCGCGAGCAGTGCGGCCAGCGTCCAGAGCACGGCGCGCAGGGCACGCCGCCGGCGGGGGCGGGGCTTGGGGGCCGCGGCGGCGGCGTAGGGGTTCGGTGTCTGGTGCGTGGCCATCGGGTCGCGGAAAAATCGGTCGGGTGCCGGTCAGAAGCTGAAGCCCAGGCGCAGGTGCAGCCGCAGGGCCTTGGCCTGCACGCCGTAGGCGACGTCGGCCTGCAGGGGCCCCACGGGGCTGCGCCAGCGCAGGCCGGCGCCCACGCCCACGCGGGGATCGAAGTCGCCCCAGCGGTCGGCCACGGCGCCGGCATCCACGAAGACGGCGCTCTCGAAATCGGTGCGGTTGCCGCGCAGCTCGATCGGGCGCTGCCACTCCACGCTGCCCACGGCCAGGTAGCGGCCGCCGTAGAGCGTGTCGTTCTCGGTGCGTGCGCCGATCTTGCGGTAGCCGTAGCCGCGCACGGTGGTGTCGCCGCCCGTGAGGAACAGCTGCGTGACGGGGATGTCCGCGCCCTGGCGTGCGATCACCGCGCCGCCTTCCGCGCGCAGCGAGAGCCGGCTCGTGCGCACCACACCCTCACCCATGTCCACGCGGCCCATGGGCACGAACGACTGCCAGCGCACGCGCGTGCGCACGAACGGCTCGCGCTCGGGCCGCAGCGTGGTGCCCACGCCGAGTTCGGCCGCGATCCCATAGCCGCGCGTGGGGGAGGTGTCGTTGTTGAAGTAGCGGCCCGTCCAGCCGTAGTTGGCGGTGATGGCGTTGCTGGAAGGGGGGGCCGACGGGCCGCGGCTCTTGGAGTCGTCGTACTGCAGGAAGTAGCTGCGGTCGATGTGCCCCTCGCTCTTGGTGCGGCCGCCGCGCAGGCGCACGCTGTCGGTGTCGTAGCTGCCGGTCTCCTCGCGCTGCAGCTGCGCGCCGCCGAACCAGCGCCAGCCGTCTTCGTTGGGCAGATCCGTCCATTCGGTGGACAGCAGCCGGGTCTTCTGGTCGATGGTGACCTTGCTCACCGCGCGCCAGCCGATGCCGGGCAGGCGGTTGTGGATGTGGTCGAGGCTCAGGCGCGCGCCGGTGTCGGTGGAGATGCCCACGCCGAACACCACCTTCTGCAGCGGCGCCTCGCGCACCTGCGCCGTGACGGGCGCGGCCTGCGGATCGGTGCCGTCGGTGTCGAGCGTGAGGAATACCGCGTCGTAGTAGCCGCTGCTGGCGAGGCGGGCCTGGGCGTCGAGCAGCGCGGTCTCGGAATATTCGGAGCCCGTCGGCAGGCGCGCGATGCGGCGCGCGCCGTCGGGGTCGTAGCGGTGGGCGCCCTGCACGCGCAGCGCGCCGAAGCGGTAGGGCGGCCCGGGCGCGTAGGTGACGCCGAGCTTGGCCTCGCTGCGGTCGGCGTCGATCTCGGCGCGGCTCGTGTCGATGCGCGCGGTGGGATAGCGGAGCGTCTGCAGCTGGCGCAGGCCGGAGGCCTTGGCGCCGTCCCAGGCGTCCTGCGTGAAGGGCTCGCCGGGCGACAGCGACCAGGAGCGCTGGATGCGTTCCTTGCGGCGCGCGAACTCCGGGGAATCGGCCTCCGGGCCGGTGAAGGCGATGTCGGCGCTCGCGACGCGTGTCTGCGGGCCGGGCTCGACGTCCACGGTGATGGCGCGCGGCGCGGGCCCGCCGGGCGTCTCTTTCAGCGCGATGGTGAGCGTGGGGCTGAAATAGCCCATGGTGCCGAGCAGTTCGCGGGCATTGGCGTCGGCCGCGCCGAGCAGGCGCGAGAGTTCGCTCGCCTGCAGGCCAGGCAGCCTGCGGAAGCGCTGCAGCTCCATGTGCCGCGTGAGCAGGTCGCGCACGGCATCGGGGCCCTGCACTTCGAGCGTGAAGGCCTCGGCCCCTTCGCCGGCAACGCCGGCGTCGGATGCGAGGGTGGAGGTGTTGTCGTCGCTGTCCGCCTTGTCGCGGGCGCCGGGCAGCAGGCTGCAGCCCTGGAGCGCCACGAGACTCAGAAGCAGCAACGCCGGCCAACGGGCCGGCGCTGTGGTCAGGCTGGGCATGCGGCTTATTTTGACAGCAGCCGCATGGTCTCCTCGAGCCCTTTGAGGGACAGCGGGTACATCCGACCCCCCATCAACTGTAGGATGAGGTCGATACTTTGCCGGTACTGCCAAACGCCCTGGGGTTCGGGGTTGATCCAGGCGTGTTTCGGGAAGGCGTGGGTGAGCCGCTTCAGCCACTCCGCGCCGGGCTCCTCGTTGTGGTATTCGACGCTGCCGCCGGGCTGCACGATCTCGTAGGGGCTCATGGTCGCATCGCCCACGAAGATCAGCTTGTAGTCGCGGTTGTACTTGCGGATGATGTCCCAGGTGGGGAACTTCTCCGCGAAGCGGCGCCGGTTGTTCTTCCACATGTAGTCGTAGACGCAGTTGTGGAAGTAGTAGAACTCCAGGTGCTTGAACTCGCTCTTGACGGCGGAGAACAGCTCCTCGACCCGCTGGATGTGTTCGTCCATGGTGCCGCCCACGTCCATGAGCAGCAGCACCTTCACGTTGTTGTGGCGCTCGGGCACCATCTTGATGTCCAGCCAGCCGGCGTTGGCGGCGGTGCTGCGGATCGTGCCGTCCAGGTCCAGCTCGAGTTCGTTGCCTTCGCGCGCGAAGCGCCGCAGCCGGCGCAGGGCGACCTTGATGTTGCGGGTGCCCAGCTCCTGGGTGTCGTCGTAGTCGCGGTAGGCGCGCTGCTCCCACACCTTCACGGCGCTCTTGTTCTTGCCGGCCCCGCCGATGCGCACGCCCTGCGGGTTGTAGCCGCCGTGGCCGTAGGGGCTGGTGCCGCCGGTGCCGATCCACTTGCTGCCGCCCTCGTGGCGCTCCTTCTGCTCCTCCAGGCGCTTCTTCAGCGTCTCCATGAGCTCGTCCCAGCCCATCTTCTCGATGGCGGCCTTCTGCTCGGGCGTGAGCTCGCGCTCCAGGATCTGGCGCAGCCAGTCGGCGGGCACTTCCTTGCGGAAGTCGGTGACCATCTCCACGCCCTTGAAGTAGGCGCCGAAGGCACGGTCGAACTTGTCGAAGTGCTTCTCGTCCTTGACGAGCACGGTGCGCGCGAGGTGGTAGAAGTCGTCGAGGCTCCAGCCGTCCTCGGATTTCGGACCGACGACGCCCGCCTCCAGCGCCTCCAGCAGGGCGAGGTATTCCTTCACCGACACCGGCAGCTGGCCGGCGCGCAGCGCGTAGAAGAAGTCGATCAGCATGCCGGTGCGTCCTTCGTTGCTTTCGTGCGTGCGTGCGTGCCGCGTCAGGCCGCCGCGGCGCCCGCGCCCGTGCCCGCCGCCGTCGCCGGGTGGCGCTCCAGCAGGTAGCGCAGATGGGCCTTCGTCTCGGGCCATTCGCCGGCGCGCAGGCTGTACATCACCGTGTCGCGGATGGTGCCGTCGCGGCGCAGCGCGTGGCCGCGGAGCACGCCGTCCTTCTTCGCGCCCAGGCGCTCGATGGCGCGCTGCGAGGCGAAGTTGAAGTTGTCGGTGCGCCAGCCCACGACGTGGCAGCCCAGCGTGTCGAACGCATGGCCCATCATGAGCAGCTTGGCGGTGGTGTTCACGTGGGTGCGCTGCACGCGACGCGCGTACCACGTCCAGCCGATCTCCACGCGCTTCACGGCGGGCAGGATGTCGTGGTAGCTGGTGGTGCCCAGCACCTCGCCGCTGGCCGCGTCCACCACCGCGAAGGCGAAGCGGTGGCCCTGGGCGCGGCCCTCCAGCGCGGCTTCGATGTAGGCGCGGGTGTTCGCGGGCTCGGGCACGGAGGTGACGCGCAGCGTCCAGAGCTGGCCGTCGGCCGCCGCGGCGGCCAGACCCGCTTCGTGGGTGAGCGCGAGCGGCTCCAGGCGGATGCCGCGATCCTGCAGGATGACGGGTTCGACGAAGGCCATGGCGCCAGCCTCCGGTTCAGCGGTTGCGCTGGTTCATGAACACCAGCTTCTCGAACAGGCTCACGTCCTGTTCGTTCTTCAGCAGCGCGCCCACGAGCGGCGGGATGGAGACCTTGTCGTCCGCGCTCTGCAGGGCGGAGAGCGGGATGTCCTCCGCCACCAGCAGCTTGAGCCAGTCGATCAGCTCGCTGGTGGAAGGCTTCTTCTTGAGGCCGGGCAGGTTGCGCACGTCGTAGAAGGTCTTCATCGCCGCCGTGAGCAGTTCGCTCTTGAGCGTGGGGAAGTGCACGGCCACGATCTGGCGCATGGTGTCCGCATCGGGGAAGCGGATGTAGTGGAAGAAGCAGCGGCGCAGGAAGGCGTCGGGCAGCTCCTTCTCGTTGTTCGAGGTGATGAACACCAGCGGGCGGTGCTTCGCGCGGATCAGCTCGCGCGTCTCGTAGCAGTAGAACTCCATGCGGTCGAGCTCGCGCAGCAGGTCGTTCGGGAATTCGATGTCGGCCTTGTCGATCTCGTCGATCAGCAGTGCCACCGGCCGGTCGGCCGTGAAGGCCTGCCAGAGCACGCCCTGCACGATGTAGTTGCGGATGTCCTTGACGCGCTCGCTGCTGCCTTCGTCGCCGAGCTGGCTGTCGCGCAGCCGGCTCACCGCGTCGTACTCGTAGAGGCCCTGCTGCGCCTTGGTGGTGGACTTGACGTGCCACTGCAGCAGCGGCAGCCCGAGGGTGCGGGCCACCTCTTCGGCCAGCAGCGTCTTGCCGGTGCCCGGCTCGCCCTTGACCAGCAGGGGGCGCTGCAGGGTGATGGCCGCGTTGACGGCCAGCTTCAGATCCGGCGTGGCGACATAACTTTCGGAGCCTTGGAATTTCATGGGCGTTGCGCGTGGGCGGTGAGGGTAATCGTTGATAAATGGCCGGAACGGGCGCTGTCTATAATCATCTTGGCCCCCCGAGCACCGACAAACTCCATTGGATTGTGCGCGCAAAATGAACAAGAAGCTGTCCACGATATTCGCCGCCGCTGTCGCTTGCGTGACCTTCGGCGCCCACGCCCAGGAGGCCAAGGGAGACGCGAAGGCCGGGGCGGGCAAGATCGCCATGTGCATCGGCTGCCACGGCATTCCCGGCTACCAGGCGAGCTTTCCCGAGGTGTACAAGGTGCCGATGATCTCGGGCCAGAACGCGGGCTACATCGCCTCGGCCCTGCAGGCCTACAGGAAGGGCGACCGCCGGCATCCCACCATGCGCGGCATCGCCGATTCGCTCACCGACCAGGACATCGCCGACGTCTCCGCCTACTACGCGGGCCAGGTGCCCCAGGGCGGCGCACCCGCCAAGGCCTCGCGCGAGCCGAGCGCCCAGGTGGCGCAGCTGCTGCAGAAGGGCGCCTGCGTGTCTTGCCACGGCGAGAGCTTCTCCAAGCCGATCGATCCGTCGTACCCGAAGATCGCCGGCCAGCATCCCGACTACCTCTTCGCCGCGCTCAAGGCCTACAAGGCGGGCGGCGGCGCGAACGGCAACGCCCCCGTGGGGCGTTCCAACGCCATCATGGCGGGCATCGCCAAGCAGTTCTCCAACGCCGAGCTGAAGGCTCTGGCGGGCTATCTGGGTTCACTGGACGGTGAATTGCAGGTGGTGCCGCAATCCCGGTTCCGTTGAGTTTTCCGGGCCGCCGGGGATATTGCAGGGTATTTACGCATTCCCCTGGGTGAGAGAATCTGATCGATTAATTCGGGCGGGCGGGCGGCCGCGCATGCACCGCCCGCCGCCGCTTCACGGGAGGGCGTTGGACGCCTTCGAAACCGGGCAGCCGAAGAGATCGCCGACCCACTTCACCACCTTCTCGAGCTCGTAGCCCAGCGCCACCATGGCCTGCTGCACCTGGGCGGCCAGCGCGCCGAGGCTCTGGAGCGCGGAGGCCAGCACCTGTCCCAACTGCTGGAACTGCTCCTGCAGGATCTTGCCGATCAGCTCCAGCCCGTTGACGAAGTTGCGCCATTGCGCCTTGGCCCAGCGCAGGAAGTCCTGCAGGCCCGACAGCACCGCCTGCATGAGCGCGGAGGCTTCGCGCTGTACCGCGATGAGCAGTTGGCCGGCCACGTCCTTGAGCCGGGTGATCACGCTGGCCACGTCCACGTTCAGCAGGGTGTAGGGGCTGTCCTGGCTCCCCAGATGCAGTTCGAGGCCCAGCAGGCTGAAATCGAAGTATCCCGTCACCACCAGCGATTGCAGCGATGCGGAAAAGCCCAGGCCCGCAGCGATGCTGAAATCGGGCAGGCGCACCTGGGGCACCAGCGTGACGCCCCAGAGGGTGATGCCGCTCCACTGGAGGTCTTTCCAGCCGAAGTTGAAACCGAAGGCGGCGGCCAGCTGGGTCTTGTCCGGATCGAGCAGGAAGGTGATGCTGTGGCCGCTCCAGACGCCGCATCCGCCCGCGGGTTGGCCGTTCTGCACGGCGTAGTCCAGCTGGAAGCGGTTGTCGGTGGTGGCGAGGGCGTACAGGTGGTCTTCCACCAGATCGAGGAACCGCAGGTAGAGCGAGGAGTAGAAGCGCACCGGGTCGCCGCCGTTCACCCCCGGCACGACGATGCCCTCGGGCGTGGCCGCGATCGCGATCTGCGGCCCCTGCGCGCTGGGCTGGCGTGTGTCGGGGTCCCAGCCCGAGATCCGGAAGACGGAGCCCCAGACGATGGCCTGCTGCACGAGGATGAGGCCGGTGAAGCCGGCCTTGGCGCTGGCAGACTGGGCGAGCGTGGCCGTGATGCGCACGTCCGGCTGGCCCAGCAGGGCGAAGTCCGCCTGCAGTCCGAAACCGGCGGGGAAGGGGCCGTGGTCGCCGATCTTCTGCAGCGAGGAGCCCTCCACGAACCAGAACACGAACTGGCGCAGGCGGACGATCTCGTCCAGGAACCGCACCACCTCGGCGATCTCGGGCTCGCCCTGCCGTTCGAGTGCCGCAGGCGAGATGTCGAGCGCGAAGGCGGCGTTGAAGACGCTCGACAGCTGCATCGGCGCCTGGTCGGCCTGCGTCCAGAGCGCGATGCCGCTGGGCACTTCGAAATCGACCACTTCCACTTCGAAGCCGACGTCGAACTCGTACTGCGGCGCATCGGGGTTCTGCAGCTTGAGCGCGCCGCCGGCACTGATCGTCACCCCAGCGGCCGCGGCGCCCAGGGTCGCGGCGCCCTGCAGTTCGGAGATGGTGACGGTGCGCAGTCCGAAGGGCTGTTTCCAGTTCGTCAGCGCGAACGTGAGGGCGAAGGTGCCCTCCGAGGGCGTGACGCTGCCCGTGAGCGCCAGGTCGATCGCGGTGGAGGCGTCCGGATGGAAGGACCCCGCCGCCGTGGCGCTGATGCGGCTGTTGCCCTGGCCCGGGTCGTCCCATTCGAGGGTGAATCCGCCGAAGGCGAAGACGCCGTTGTCCATCGCGCTGAAACGGTTGGCGAGCACGGCCTTGAGCGACTTGTCTCCGCTGCCCCTGGCATAGGTGGCGAAGAGGTCCAGTTCGGAGACGTCGCCCATGAAGGTCGCGACGGCCTGGAGCGCGCCGGTCAGCTGCAGCGAGCCGAAGAGCGCGAATCCGGGGGCGATGTCGAAGTCCGCGGCGACGGCGGGCACGTCCTGCGGGCTGAGCAGCCCGAGCGACGACAGGCTGCCGGACGACCCGGGCAGGGTGGAGACCACCACGCCGCTGTGCCGGAGCTGGAGCGAGGACAGCGGTTGCCAGAGCGATCCCGGGGACCACTGTTCCACCACCGCGCCGACCATCACGCCCGCGCCCTCGGCGGCGCGCTGCACGCTGATCGCGGCATTCAGGAAGGGCTGGCCCGCATACACCAGTCCGCCCTGCCCGGTGAAGGCGATGGCCGGGCCGGGCGCGTAGCGCAGCGCGAGCGTGCCGCGCGCGAAGGCGGTCTGGTTGGCCGGGTTCCAGTCCAGGAGCGCGGGCCAGACCGTGTTCAGCGGCCACTGCAGCGTGTCGCCCATGGTGGCGTCCAGCGCCATTTCCACGCCTGCATCGGTGCGGGTGAACGCGAGCACCACCTGCGCATCGGCGTACTGGGTGCTGGTGAGCGTGAGCGTGGCACCGTCCGCCGTGGCCTGCAGGTCCAGGTCGGCGCCATCGATGCGGGCCTGCACCTCGAGCTGCCGGGTGGAGGGGTTGACCGCCAGGGAGGCGGCCGGACCGAGCTGCAGCGTGATGCCCTGCAGGTAATACCCCAGCGCGGTCTGGATGGGGCCGGGAAACTGGTCGTGCGCCAGTTGCAGCACCTTGGTGGTGCTGGTGGACTGCAGTGCGCCCTGCAGGGTGGCATAGATGCTGTCGGCCATGGTGTCACTGCCCCAGGTTGTCGAGTGCCGCGCGCGCGAACTTCGTCGCCGCATCGCTGATCTGCTGCAGGTTGCCGGCGATGTAGTCGTTGAGCGCCGACACGATGGCCTGGATCAGCTGTGCCTGCCCCAGGAAGGCGTTGATGAAGGCCGTGTACTGCGCTTCCGCGGGCGAGAGCGTGAGGGTCACGGCGACGTCCCCGTCGCCCGCGGCCAGCGCGATGCGGCTGTATGTGAGCTGCAGCTCCTGCGGCGTGTCGCCCGAGGCCGAGAGCGTCGTCTGGATGCCGAGCTGGCCGCTCTGGTTGCGCAGGCCGAGGGCCAGCGTGCCCGACAGCGGAATCGGTGCGTTCTGCCCGACCTGCACGTTCAGCGTGAACGGCGTGCTGGCCGTGGCGGGCGGGGAGGGGACGGTGCGTGGCGTTCCCTTGACGCTCACGGTCGGGCCCGGGTCGAGCTTGCCGAGCAGCAGCGTGGCACTGGCCTGCTGGTTGTTGCCGAAGACGATGTTGTCCGGCGGGGCGACCAGGTTCGAGAGTCCCTGGATGGCGAGGCTCTGCAGCACGATGGCGGACAGCGAGAGGCTGACGCCCATGAGCTGCGTGGTGAAGGGGCCGTCGATGCGCAGGTCCACGGCGGTGTAGGGCTCCAGCACCGGCGACGCGGAGCCCAGCACCAGGGTGGGCAGGTACACATAGCTGCCGCGGTCGTTGAGCGCGCCGCGGGCACGGTTGAACAGGTACTTGTCCACCGCGTTGGCGTCGGTGTCCACCGTGCTGCTGGCCACCTGCGTGCTGCCGAAGATGTCGTCGAAGGCGCTCTTGAACTGCTGGTTCAGCAGGCCCTGCACCTGGCCGATGTTGCCCTTGTCCATCAGGGCGCCGTTGACCTGGGCCGTCAGCATCTGCGCGGCCTGCGGGGTGGACAGGATCTGCACGAAGAACCGGCTCCAGATCGCGTAGAAGCGGTTCATGATGTCCGGCGGTGTCGGGAAGGGCATCGGGACCATGCTCTGGTACTGCAGGTTCTTCAGGGTGAAATCGGGCTGGTCGCCCTGTTCCGCCACGAGCCGGATGCTGCCCAGATCGACCTGCAGCGCCTTGCCGTCGCCGGTCACGGTGACCTGCGTGTCCGAGACGATCTTGCCATTGGCCAGCGTGAGCAGCGCGATGCCGGAGGCGCTGCAGTCGAAGCCGTCGGGGTGTCCGGGCGAAGGCGCGAGCCCCAGCGTCGGCGGCGGCGCGACGATGTTTCCCTGGGGATCCACGAAACACAGGCACTGCGTGAGCGTGAAATTCAGGCCGTCGAACGGCGTCGGAGGCTGGGTGCCCGGGTCCAACCCCTGCTCGGGTCCGGTGAGGGCGAGCGGCTGGCTCCAGGCATCGCCGGAGGCCGGGTAGGCGTTGAGGTCCAGCGTGATCTGCGCGGCATAGCCGGCGTTGCTGGTGCTGACCGTGGGCGGCTGGCCGCTGACCTTGATGTTCGCCAGGCCGTCGATCTCGATGCGGCTCACGCTCAGATCCGGTCCGCGGCCCGGCAGGGCCACCACGTTCAGCCGCCGGGAGCGGATGTAGGCGTTGGCGGCGTTGGCGTCGTCGATCATCTTCTGCGTGATCTGCGGGCCCGGCGCCGAGGTGCCGATGAACTTGAGCAGCGGCGGGAGCATCCCGAACCAGGAGCTGGCGAGGTTGTTCGACATGTCCACCGCGCCGCCGATGTCATGCATGTCCCAATCGGTTCCGCGGACCGGCAGGTAGGGCGTTCCGTCCGACTGCTTCATGCCCGAGAGCGCGACCGGCAGGAAAAGGCTGTTGCCCGGCGAATGGTCGTTCGCCTTCTGCATCAGGGTGTTGTAGACGAAATGGAATAGCTGCAGGCCCATGGTGTTGGCTCCCTCTGGTGTGTGGAACGCGTCGTCCGCCGCCGGGGCGTCAGTACGCGCGGTTGACGACGTGCATGGTGATGTCGTGCAGCGCACGCAGGTGCGGCCCCGGCGGCAGGTGTTCGAGGAACTGCACGGCCTGCAGCGCGGTATTGCGGGCCTGTGCATAGGCCAGAGCGAAGGCATCGGAGCGCCGGATCTCGTCGACCCAGGCGTTGATGCGCTCCTCGTCGGCCGACTCCTGCCCGCGCAAGTAGCGCACCATGGGATGGTCATCGCCGAACAGCTTCATCGCATGGATGATGGGCAGCGTGATGCGCCGCTGGTGCAGGTCGATGCCCTTGCGCTTCCCGGCCTCTTCGTCCGAATGGGACAGATCGAAGATGTCGTCCATCATCTGGAAGGCCCGGCCCATGGCACGGCCGAAGCTGCCGAGGCGGCGCAGGTCGGAGGTGTGGGCGCGCATGAGCGCGGCCCCCGATTCGCAGGCCAGCCCGAACAGCACGGCGGTCTTGCGGTCCACGGTGGTCAGGTACCGCGCCATCAGCGGATCGGGATGCCAGGAGGGCTGGGTGGTCATCTCGTCGATCTCGCCGCGGCAGATGTCGAACGCCGAGTCGAGCACCCACTTCACGAGCTGCATGTCCGTCATGTCCTCGATCGTGTCCACGAAGCAGCGCACGGCCTGCAGGAACTGCATGTCGCCGATCAGGATGGCCATCTCGGTGCCGCGCGCCGCGTTCACGCTGCTGTGGCTGCGCCGCAGGCTGGCGTGGTCCACGATGTCGTCGTGGATCAGGCTGGCCACGTGCAGCATCTCCAGCGAGGCGGAGGCGCGCAGGACCTTGTGCGGCAGTTCGCCCTGGGGCTGGAACAGGCGCGCCGTGATCAGCAGCATCAGCGGGCGCAGCTTCTTGCCGCCCTGGTAGAGCGCCATCTCCACGTCCGTGAGGTAGCCCTGCTGCGGCTTCAGCGCTTCGTGCAGTTCGCGCTCGAAACCCTGCATGTCCCCCGCCATCAGGTCCTGCAGGATGGCCTGGACCGGGTCGGCCCGGGTGGCGGCGATCTTCACGGCTGCGCGTCCAGCAGGGCCTGCGCGAGCGGGCCCACGAGAGCGCGCTCCAGGGCGTCGGCGACGCGGTCGTGCAGCAGGCTCTTGATGAAGCGCGCCTCGGCGAGGGCGTCGCGCGCCGCGCCTGCCAGTTCCTGTCCCAGGGCCGCGTCCCAGCCGCGGTCGTCGAAGTGCAGGTCGAAGCCGTCCAGTTCCACCCGTCCGTCGATCCATGCCACGGCGCCGTCGCGCTCGCCGAACTGCAGATAGACGTCGCAGGCCAGCTTCGCCTGCAGGCCGGCCGTCGCCAGGGCCACGGGGCGCAGTGCCGCCAGGCGGGCGGCGTGTTCCGCGATGTCCGCCTGCATCTTGCGGACGAAGGCGCGTTCGTCCTCGTCCAGCACCATGGTCCAGGCATTGCCCTCGCCATCGCGGCCGCCGATGGGGCTGCCGTTCAGGAAGCTGTGAACGTCGGCCACGGTGTGGGGCGTGGCGGGTGTGCCGTTCTGCACGATGCCGTAGACGTCGGACTTGGTCTGCGGTTCGATGTTCTCGATCTTGCCGTCCACGGGGTTGGTGTTGGCGACGACCGAGCTGCCGAAGGTCAGCGTGGCCGCGGCGGCCTGGTTGTACGGATTGGTGTCGTCGGTCTTGTTCTGCGGGTTGCCGAACTCGGCCAGCGCCGTCAGCGCGGTGAGCAGCGCCAGCTTCTGCGTCTGCGCATTGCCGTTGTAGGTGGTGTTGCCGTAGAGCTTTCCGGCCTGGTTGACGGGGGTGCCGTCCTGGTTGAGCGCGGTGTTCGTGTCCGCGGCCATGTCGGAGATCGCCTGCGTTCCCCAGCCGACCTGGAAGGCGTAGGTGAGGTCGTCGGTGAAGACGTCGTTGAAGGCCGCGCGGTGATTGGAGTAGGTGCTCAGCAGGGTGGCGCCGTTACCCCCGGGCACGTTCTGCAGGTTCGCGCGCTGCTCGTTCGCGGTCTGGATCCAGGCCGGGTGCGCATTGGCATCGGCGCTGCCGCCGCGGCGGCGGGCGCCGGTGGGCAGCCCGGTGCCTGCGCCGTCGAGATCCGCCTCCCAGATCTGCGTGCCCTGCAGGGCATAGCGGCCTTCGAGTGCGATGCCCTGCAGCCGCACCGCCACCACGCAGCGGTCCTGCGCATCGGTGCCGAACTCGGCCGCGACCGGCGTGCCGCCGTCGAAGGACAGCCGCATGTCCGACAGTTCGATGCCCAGCGAGCCGCGCTCGAAGCCGGCCTGCGCGGGCATGTCGAGCGATCGTGCGAGGGGCAGCGGAGGAATGTTGCTGACGTCGGTGTGCAGGGGCCGGGCGGTGCCCAGGGCCGTGCCGCCCCGGGTCGTCCAGCCGGCCAGGAAATCTTGGATTGCAGCGCTCATGGATTTTCTCCTCGTTCGGTGGGCAGGTGCCGTGGGTCAGGCGATGTCGACGCTGGCCGTGACGAGCACGTGGTCCGCGTCCACGGTGGAAATGTTCAGGCCCGATGGGACGAGCTTGATCTGGACGCCTTCGAGCTGCAGCGGGATGTCCGGCACGGTGAAGGACGCGTTCTCGTTGAGCTCCTTCTGCGCGGCGCTCTGGATCGTGGACTGCAGGAAGGGCGTGACGATCCCGATGACGCTGGTCGCCACGTGCTGCAGCACGCCGG
The DNA here is from genome assembly GCF_031844105.1 of Acidovorax sp. PRC11. NCBI lineage: Bacteria > Pseudomonadati > Pseudomonadota > Betaproteobacteria > Burkholderiales > Comamonadaceae > Acidovorax > Acidovorax sp. PRC11. The sequence goes on from NZ_JAUZUQ010000008.1 coordinate 157,693, forward strand.
CATTGAATTTCTCCCACCCGCTGCCGTTCGGCGCGTAGGTGATCTTGAAGGCCGGCAGTGGCTGCAGCTGCAGCTGGATCTGCTTGGAGCCGGAGACGACGGGCTTCACGGTGACCGTCAGGGCTTTGGGATCGGTGCCGAAGTCGGCTTTGGCGAAATCAACCATGGGGGTCTCCTGTCAGGGCAGCAAGTTCGATGCGGCTTCGAGCGCGCAGGCGGCGGGCACCAGCCACCAGGAGACGCCGACCTCGGCGGTGGCGGCGAAGGTGGCGGTGATGTTCACGTTCGGCAGGGTGGAGGCGAGCGCCACCGAAGGGTTGGTGATGCCGCCCTTCAGCGAGTAGCTGCCGCTCCAGTTGCTGTTGCTTTCGTTGATCTTCTTGTCGCTCATCTGCTGGATGAGCGCGCTGCTGTACTTCTGCAGCAGCGCCGACAGCAGGCGCCTGCCGATCAGCACGCCCAGGGGGTTCTGGGGCCACTGCACGCCGCCGATGTCGGGCGTGCCGTTCGCGACGAGATTGCAGGCCAGCACCAGGTGGCTGCCGGTGACGGTGACGACCGGAGGCGTGAAGTCCTGGCCCTCGACGGAAATGCTGGCAGGGATCTGGTAGCCCTGGAGCAGGCCCTGGACTTTCTGGAAGACGATGCCGCAGATCACCTGCAGCATGAAGTCCGACATCGCGGTCGGATTGATCGGGAGCACCGCCACGCTGCCGAGCTGGACGTGGCGGTCTGCCGTGATCGTGACCTGGGCGAAGACGGTGAAGGCGAAGCTCACCTTGGACACCGTTCCGTCCTGTAGGTGGAAGCCGGCCGTCACCGAGGCCAGTTGCACCTGGAACATCTGGTCCGTGGGCTGCGGCGGCTTGGTGCCTCCACTGGGAACGAACGTGTGCTTGTCGTCCCACTGGTTGGGGGTGGGCGGCGCCAGCACGAACTGCGGGGCGGCGTCGATGCTCCAGTCCACCGAGACGAGGCCCATCTGGCCGATGTTCTCGTTGCCCTGGAAGAATTTCTGCCGTGCCAGCGTGTTCGCGTACAGCTGGGTCATCCCTTTGTTCAGGGTGCCGGCGTCCAGCACCAGCGCTGCGTCGTAGCTACTCATGGTCCAACTCTCCTTTGCATGGGGTATGGGCAGGGCGCGGGGCGTGCGTCCAGTAGGTCTCCATCCACTCGCCGCCGTGCCGGTAGCGCAGGGGAAACGCGTCGAAATCGAGGGTGGCGCGGCCGCATTGCGGATCGGCGACCGAGATGGTGCGGCGCGCGCGGCAGTACCCGTCCACGAGCACGTAGTGCTGCGATCCCGCGTGCCAGCGGATGGCCGCGGCCACGGGACGGCCTTCGTCGATTTCGCGCATCAGGCGCCGGAAGGGCGGGCGCCCGCTGCTCCAGCCGGCGAGGCAGTTCACGTAGCGCAGCGTCCGCTCCATGGCCGCCTGCTGGTCGTAGCGCTCCAGTTCCAGCAGGTCGGGCGGGGGCAGGCCCTGGGCGGGGGACGCCGCATCGGCCGCGAGAATGCGCCAGGCCAGCTTCTCCTGCTGCCAGGAGGTGTCGCCGTAGTGGGCCGCGATGGCGCAGGTCACGGCGGCCCAGCACCAGTTGGCGCGCAGCTGCGGCTCCAGCACCAGGTCCAGGTCGCGCGATCCGGCGCCTTCGGCAGGCCAGGGCCCCGGAGGCATGGGGCCGACGCGGCGCGTGGTGCGCGCCAGCGGCTCGATCCGCAGCTTCATGCAAGCGGCATGCATTGGGGCAGCAGCTTGTTCAGCTGTTCGCTCACGATGTCGTTGATCTGGGAGGAGATCAGGGCGCGGATGGCGCCCTTGGCCGCGTCGAGGATCAGGTTCTCCACCGGCTGGAGCAGATAGTTGAGGGGGCCCAGGTCGTTGATCCAGATCGCGGCGTTGCCGTAGTTGAAGTCGGCATCCATGGACGAGACCGCATCCAGGCACAGCTTGCCGCCGGCCGTGCTGGCATGGAACTGCGCGTTCCCGGCGATGGTCGCCCCGTCGATGCGCAGGTTGCCGGAGATGCTTGGATCGACGAACAGGATGCTCACGCTGCCGCGGGCCTGCGCGGCGAGCGAACTGCCCAGCGCGGCATGGAAGCTGAGGGTGCCCGACAGATTGCTGCCCGAGCCGCTGACGTTGCCCACCACCATGTCCTGCAGCCGCAGCGAGGCCAGGCCGGTCAGGTTTTCCACCGCGTACGAGGCGGTGCCGACGCCGATGCTGGCGGAGCCCGATGCGACGTTGCGGTAGGGGTCGTAGCCCGCGCCCGAGATCGCGCCCGGGATTTCGCCGTTGAGCTGTGTGACGAGGCCCTGCAGGACTTCGTTGAGGATCTGGGTGATCGGATCGTTGCTCATGGGGATGCCTCTGGATGGAAAGGTGGTCGGACGTGCGGGGCTGCGGGCGTGCCGGTGCCTGCTGCAGGCATCGGCAGGAAGGGGCCGGAGCAGGCTGGGCAGCCCGGCGGCGGTTTTCGATGCGGGTGGGGCGCGCAGCGGCGTGCCGGTCAGGCGGGCCGGCTCGCGGGCTGCCGCCTCGTCCGTGCGCCGGGCGGCGGGGATGCGGCGGGGCAGGGGGTACCGGAAGAGCCCGGTGCGGGGAGACAGGTGGCAGGTGTCGGCACGGAGGTCTCGCTTGTCTGGTGGTGGACAGGCAGGCGCGGCCCGTCCGGTTGTGTTCTCACGCAGCGGGCCTGGCCCGCCTCCCTCCCTCGTCTGTGGTCGCGAGGTGTGGCCATTCTCCCGGCGCGGCGGGGCCGCGGTTTGAAGGGCGCCTTAATCGTTCTGAATCCACCTGAATCCAGAGCGTGCTTACCGCCGGTGGCCGCGGTGCCGGGATCAGGAGGCCGGTGGAGCGAGGCGCAGCTGTTCCAGCGGCGCCGGCCGCCCGAAGTGGTAGCCCTGCGCATGGCCGCAGCCCATGGCGCGCAGGCGCTCGGCCTCCTCGGCGGTCTCCACGCCTTCGGCCACCACCGTCACCGCGAAGCCCTTGGCCATGTTCAGCACGGCGGTCACGATGGCCTCGTCCTGGGGAGAGTGCAGCAGGTTGCGCACGAAGCGCTGGTCCACCTTGAGGCAGTCGAACGGCAGCCGCCCCAGGTAGGCGAGCGACGAATAGCCCGTGCCGAAATCGTCGATGGCGATCTTTACGCCGAGCGCGCGGATCGCGGCGAGGCGCGCGCCGGTCACGCCGTCGTCCTCCAGCAGCACCGATTCGGTGAGTTCCAGCGTCAGCTGGCGCGGCGGCAGGCCGCTCTCTTCGAGGATCTGCCGCAGGGTGTCCTGGAAGTCGGACTGGATGAGCTGGCGCGCGGAGACGTTGACGTGGATGTCGAAGTCCGCGGGCAGCTCGGGCAACCGCTGCGCGATCGCGTGCGTGGCCGCGCGTAACACCCATTCGCCGATGCCGAGGATCAGGTCGGACGCTTCGGCCACCGGGATGAACACGCCCGGCGGCACCATGCCGCGCGCGGGGCTGTTCCAGCGCAGCAGGGCCTCGGCGCCGGTGACGCGGCCCGAGGCGAGCTCCACCACGGGCTGGTAGTACACCAGGAACTGGTCGCGCTCGAGCGCCTGCCGCAGCTCGGTGGCCAGGCGCGCGCGCTCCATCGAGCGTTCCATCATCTCGTCGGCGAACGGCACGCACTGGCTGCGGCCCAGGCGCTTGGCCTCGCCCAGCGCGATGCTCGCGTTGCGCAGCCATTCGGTCAGCTGCCCGCCCGGCAGCGTGCCCGCCACGACCCCGACCGATGCGGTCAGCAGCACTTCGTCGTCGCCCACCGAGAACGGCGCTCCGAAGGTGTTCAGCATGGCGCGGCCCGCGGCATCGGGGGCCAGCACGTCGGCATCCAGCCGCAGCAGCGCGAATTCGTCGCCGCCCAGGCGCGCGATGAGCGCCGAGCCCGGCTGGGTGGCCTGCAGGCGTTCCGCGATCGCCCGCAGCAGCCGGTCGCCGGTGTCCAGGCCCATGCTGTCGTTCACCGCGCGGAAGGCGTCGAGGCCGGCCAGCACGAGCACGGCCCGCCGCGGTTGCGGCCCGTCGGCCTTCTCCAGCAGGCCGCGCCGCGTGAGCAGGCCCGTGAGGGGGTCGAACAGCAGCTGCCCGCGCAATTGGTGGAACGAATGCCGCAGCCGGCCGGCCATGTCGTTGAAGGCCTGTACCAGCGCCGCGGTTTCGCGCAGCGGGCTGGTCGCGCGCAGTTCGGTGTCCCAGTCGCCGCCCGACATGCGCTGCGCCGCCCGGGAGGTGAGCAGGATGGGGGCGGCGATCCGCTGCACGGCCCAGAGGCCCAGCAGCAGTCCGAACGCCGCGATGGCGGCCGTGGCGACCAGGGCGCGCCGCGCGGCCGCGCGGGTATCGCCCAGCAGGTCGGATTCGGGCAGGGCGACCACGATGCGCCATCGGACCCCGGGCACCCCGGTGAAGGGCGTCACGCGCGCGAAATAGCGCTCGCCCGCCAGCCGGTAGGAATACGCGGCGGCCTCTCCGGCGAGCGTTCCGGACGGCAGCCCTTCCGCCGCCGCGCGGACTTCGGCGCTGGGGCTCTGCGTGGCGAGCCGCCGCGCGTACTGGCCGCTTCCGGGCGCGGGGGGCAGGGTGACGCTGCCCGGGTCGGACTGGGCGATCAGGCGGCCCTCGGCATCCAGCACGAAGATCTGGCCATGGCCGCGCAGCGGCTCCTCGCGCAGGAACCGGTGCAGCGTGTCCAGGCGCACTTCGGCCTGCACCGCGCCCACGATGTCCCCCGAGGACACCACCGGCGAGGAGGCCGCGATGATCACGTCCGCGCGTTCGCCCGCGGTGGTGTAGACCTCCGACCATTGCGGCTGCCCCGAGGCCACCACGGGGGCGTACCAGGGCCGTACGCGGGGATCGTATCCGGCGACCGAGGCGATGATGCGGTCGCTGTCCATGCCGATGCCGTGCACCTGGAGACGCCCCTGCGTGCTGCCGTCCTGCAGCACCAGGCGCAGGTGGCCGTCCGCTTCGCGCCGGATGCCGGTGTAGTCGCCGTCGCGGCTGCCGAAGCCCAGCATGCTGATCTGCAGCTGGTCGGCGTAGAGTGCATCGAGCACGGCGCGCAGGTATTCGTGGACGGGGCGCAGGTCGCCGGAGCGGTAGAGGCCGTGGCGGCCGATCGCGTCGGCGGCGCTGCGCTGGATGCTGAAGGGCGTGGCGAGGAAGTTCACGAGCCGCTCGCCGGCCGTGTGCGTCACGGCGTCCAGCAGGCGGACGCTTTCCTGGTCGATGAGCGCGTCGATCTGGCGGTGCTGCGTGACCGCCTGCAGGGCGACGGTGCCCACGAACAGGGCGGCGAACGGCACGGCGATGGCCGTGCGCAGCGACAGCTGGAACCGCCGCACGTCAGCACCGTCCCTCGGGACCACGGTTCCGGCGTGCCAGAGGTCGTCGGTTCATGGAGGTGCTGCCGTGGTCGCTGTGAAGAGATGCTATTTTTATTATAGCAACCCCCGGCCTGGCGGGTGCGGTCAGTCCCGCGTGGCGCGGCGCTGCACGCAGGCCACGTAGGCCGCTCCGTCGGGTGGGCGGCCCGAGCGCTGGCTCTCCCAGAGCATGGTTCCCAGGCACTCCATGGCAGCGTGGTGCGCGTCCTGGAGCGAGCCCAGGCGCGCGGCCAGCAGCTCCACCGCCTGGCGGATGCCGCGCGGCTGGTCGATGCTGCACTGCTCGCTGATCGACAGGTGCATGGACAGGTGCAGGAAGGGATTGGTGTGCCCGGGCGTCTCGTCGTAGTTGCGGGCCAGGGCGGCATCCACGTCGGAGAGTTCGGCGTGGTATTCGGGGTGTTCGGCGATCCAGAGGCTGGCCAGCGTCTCGATGGCCTCCATCGGCTGGCCGGCCTGCGCCTTGGCGTGGACCGCGCAGAAGAAGCGGCGCACGTCCGCTTGCGTGGGATTGAACATGATGCCGCGCAGCGTAGCACGGCGGCCCGTGCCGGCGCGCTGCGCGGTCATGCGCCCTGTGGGGCGCCGGGGATTCACCGCCCGGGGCGAGCGGCCGGCGTGTCCTGCGGGGGTTCCGGGTCCGGGGCCGGTGCCTGGAGCGGTGCTGGTGCCTGCGTGGCCGCCATCTCCAGCTCCGCCGGCCATGGCTGCGGCGGCGGGGGCGGCGCAGCCATGGCCGAGGGGGACGGCTCTGCGACACCCAGCGTTTTGTAGAAGCTGGCGAGATGGGCCTTGGCGACGATCCAGCCGTTCAGGCTGGCCCAGGACAACGCATTGCCGGCCGCGGCGCGCTGGTAGGGGTTGCCGTTGTCGGCCATCACCTTGCGCAGCGTGACGAGCGGCCCCAGCGGCAGCGTGAGGCCGAAGTTGAGCAGCGACCGCGCCGTGATGCCCGCCAGCATGGTCCGGCGGTCGACGGAGAGGTTCACGACGGTGGCTGCCTCCGCGCCCGGGAGAAAGGACTTGACCAGCGTGCTGCTCAGGTCGGACACGGTGTCCGCCGTGGCGCTGACCATGCGCTGCACGAGCGCGCTGGCCATCATGGACATCGGGCGTGCCAGGTCGGGGGCGATGCCGCGTTCCCTGAGGGCCTGCTCGATCACGGGGCCGATCCGCGCATTCACCGCGACGTTCAGCATCGTGCCGCCGATGGCCGTCCACATGTCGTTGAAGCCCGCCATGACCCGCGGACCTTCGCGCTGCAGCACCGTCGATCCCGGCAGCGCGATGGTCGCGCCCAGGCGGGGCATCGTCTTCATGGTTTCGCCGACGGCTTCCTTCAGCACGGCGCTGGAAGCGCCGCCGACGACGCTGGAGAGCGCGGCGATGGACTCCCGGGATGCGTTCCCGCCGCGCGCGCCGACGAGTGCCGCCACGGAGGCCGTCTGCAGCAGCCAGGCGCCCGCATGGGCCGCGAAGTAGGTGGTGGCGCGCTGGCCGAAGGTGCCGCCCAGCGCCGCGGCCGTCTCGCGCCACGAGGGGGGGGCCGCCTGCGGTGCCTGCGGAACCGCCGACTCGACGTCTGCGGGCGGGTCGACGTACATGGCCTCCGTGACGTTCGTCACGACGTTGCCCGGTGCCGCGAGGAGGGTCGATGCCATGCTGATCTGATCGGGCCTCAGGGTGAAGCGCATGCTGCCCTCCGTGGCGGTGGAGTAGGTGCTCGAATCGCGCTGCAGCCGGAATGCGCGTGGCAGGTGGCCCGAGCGGTCGCCCAGATAGCCGGAAATGTCTTCCCCGGCCGGGGGCGGTACCGGAGGTCGCGCCTGCCGGCGCAGCGGCAGGTCCGGATCGCCGAAGCTGGAATCCACGCGCCGGCTGCTGAGGATGGACGCCGTATCGCTTTCGCCGGCGTCGCTGCCCGTGTCCGCCAGGGCGTCGTAGAAGACGTCTTCGCCGGCCTGGGACGGCGGCTCCAGGGAGGCCCCCTCGTTCCTGGACGCCGTTGCCTGATGGGCCGCCTCCTGCAGCCGCTGCGCCGCCTCGGCCTGGCGCTGCAACCGCTCGTGCAGGGACATGCGGCTCAGGCCCAGCCGGTGCTGCAGCGAATACTGCCGGCGGGTGGTCAGGGAACGCGCGGCCGCGGACTCTTCCCGGGCCGCGCCGCCCTCGCGCGCCTGCAGCCCGGGAGGGGCCTGCAGGGCCGGCGCGGAGGGGGTGCGGGGCAGCGGTGCGTCTGCGCCACGCTCCCCTTCCGCGGTGGCGAACGTCTGGACGGACGAGAGGCTGGAATTGCGGCTGACCGAGGGAGGCGAGGCCATGGCTTGCTCCTCAGCGGGTGACGGTGGTGGTGGCCGGGGCCGGCGCCGGGGCGGCTGGCGCGGAAGTCGCCGGCGCGGTGCCGCCCGGCGCCCGCGTGAAGCCCTGCGTGGCCTTCCAGACCGCGGCCGACTCGGCCATCCGGTCCAGCACGCCGTAGAGCATGTCGGCGCTCAGTTCCGCCACCGGCAGCGGCATGTCCATCACGAGGCCGGGGCCGTCCAGCTGCATGCCCGCGACGGGGCCGAGGCTTCCGGCCGACAGGGCATTGCTGCGCAGGAGCAGTTCGCACACCTGCAGCCGCGCGTCCTGCGGGACCGTGCCGAGTTCGCTGCGCAGCACGATCATGCCGGTGGCACCGTCGCCGGGGGCCTGTTGCAGGTAGAACGTCTGGCCGTTCACGTCGAACGGCAGGCCTGAAAGCCATTGCTCCGGAGTGGCCTGAACGCCCAGGGCGTGCGCCACGGTGCGGAGCACGGAGCGGATATCTGCATTGCGGTCCATTTCGTCTGCCTTTTCCTTCGTTTTCAACGGGAAGAAATCGCGGGTCCCGCCCTCGGGAGGCGGTTTCACGCAATTTCCGCCCAGGCCCTCGCGGGCGACGCGCGGAAAACGAACCGGGGGGTGAAAAGGCGAAGCCGGATGACGCCTCAGCCGCGGCGCGTACCCAGCAGGCGCGAGATGGTCTCGGCGGTGCGCAGCAGCGCGGGCAGCAGTTCGCGCTGCATCACCTTCGCGCTGGTGCGATTGGCCTGGCCGCTGATGTTGAGCGCGGCCACGGTGCGGCCCGCGCGGTCGCGCAGCGGCGCGGCGACGGAGATCAGGCCTTCCTCGAGTTCCTGGTCGATCAGGCACCAGCCCTGCGTCCGCGCGGCCCGGATGCGCGCGAGCAGGTCCGCGTCGTCCAGCGCGGTGCGCGGCGTGAAGCGGCGGCGCGGCAGGTCGCGCAGCAGGGCCGCGAGCCGTTCCTCGGGCAGGTCGGCGAGCAGCATGCGGCCCATCGACGTCCAGAACGCCGGCAGGCGCGAGCCCACGCCGAGGTTGGTGCTCATGATCTTGTGGGTGTGCACGCGCAGCACGTAGACGATGTCGTGGCCGTCGAGCACGGCGGCGGAGCACGACTCGCGCACCTGGTCGGCGAGCGCCTCCATCGAGGGCTCCGCCAGGTCCCAGATGGGCATGGACGAGAGGTAGGCGAACCCCAGGTCGAGGATGCGCGGCGTGAGGCGGAACAGCCGGCCGTCGCTCTCCACGTAGCCGAGCGTCTGCAGCGTGAGCAGGATGCGGCGGGCCCCGGCGCGCGTGAGGCCGGAGGCGGCGGCCACCTCGCTCAGCGTCTGCTGCGGCGCGGCGGCGCTGAAGGACCGGATCACCGCGAGGCCACGCGCGAACGACTGCACGTAGCTGTCCCCGGGCCGCGGCAGGGCCTCCGGAGCAGGCGTTTCCGCGCAGGCGTTGGCATCAGGGTTTTCCATGAGAGGGGGATCGCTTTGCATGGCGTGTGGCGTATGATTCTTTTAGCGAACAATTGTTCTATATGCGAACAAAAGCATACCCGGTTTTCGGGGATGCGAGGCGTTCGGAACGAAGGACTTTTCCATGATCGACAAACTGACCGATTCGGTGGCCGAGGCTCTGGCGGACGTGCGGGATGGTGCCACGGTGCTGATCGGAGGCTTCGGCACCGCGGGCATCCCGGGCGAGCTGATCGACGGCCTGATCGCCCAGGGCGCGCGCGACCTCACGGTGGTCAATAACAACGCGGGCAACGGCGACACGGGCCTGGCCGCGCTGCTCAAGACGGGCCGCGTGCGCAAGATCATCTGCAGCTTCCCGCGCCAGGTCGACAGCCACGTCTTCGACGGCCTCTACCGCAGCGGCCAGCTGGAGCTGGAACTGGTGCCCCAGGGCAACCTGGCCGAGCGCCTGCGCGCGGCCGGCGCCGGCATCGGCGCGTTCTTCTGCCCCACGGCCTACGGCACCGAACTGGCCAAGGGCAAGGAAACGCGCGAGATCGACGGCAGGCAGTACGTGCTGGAGTACCCGATCCACGGCGACGTGGCGCTCATCAAGGCCGAGCGGGGCGACCGCTGGGGCAACCTGACCTACCGCATGTCGGCGCGCAACTTCGGCCCCGTCATGGCGACGGCCGCGCGCTGCACCGTGGCCACGGTGCACGAGGTGGTGGAACTCGGCGCGCTGGACCCGGAAGCCATCGTCACGCCCGGCATCTACGTGAGCCGCGTGGTGAAGATCGACCGCGTGGCCACCCAGGCCGGCGGCTTCAAGAAATCGGCCTGACGCGCACCGCGCGCCGTGGAGAAGACAGCATGAGCAGCTACCAGAAACGAAGCAAGGACGAACTCGCCCGCCGCGTGGCGCAGGACATCCACGACGGCGCCGTCGTGAACCTGGGCATCGGCCAGCCGACGCTCGTGGCCAACCACATCCCCGAGGGCCGCGAGGTCATCCTGCAGAGCGAGAACGGCATCCTGGGCATGGGCCCGGCGCCGGCCGCCGGCGAGGAGGACTACGACCTGATCAACGCGGGCAAGCAGCCCGTCACCCTGCTGCCGGGCGGCGCGTACTTCCACCATGCCGACAGCTTCGGGATGATGCGTGGCGGCCACCTGGACATCTGCGTGCTGGGCGCCTTCCAGGTGTCGGCCACGGGCGACCTGGCCAACTGGAGCACCGGCGAGCCCGGCGCCATCCCCGCCGTGGGCGGCGCGATGGACCTCGCCATCGGCGCCAAGCAGACCTGGGTGATGATGGACCTGCTCACCAAGCAGGGCCAGCCGAAGATCGTCGCGCAGTGCACCTACCCGCTCACCGGCATCGGCTGCGTGAAGCGCATCTACACCGACCTGGCCACGCTGGCCTGCACGCCCGGGGGCCTGGTGTTCGTCGATGCCGTGCCGGGCCTGGACCGCGCCGCGCTCGAAGCGCTGATCGGGCTGCCCATCCGGGCGGCCGCCTGACCGACACCGACATTCCACAGGAGACGAAACCCATGACTGCATCCCCCCAAGCCTTCATCTGCGACGCGATCCGCACGCCCTTCGGCCGCTACGGCGGCGCGCTCTCCAGCGTGCGCACCGACGACCTGGGCGCGATCCCGCTGAAGGCCCTCATGGAGCGCAACCCCGGCGTGGACTGGGCCGCGGTGACCGACGTGCTCTACGGCTGCGCCAACCAGGCCGGCGAGGACAACCGCAACGTGGCCCGCATGAGCGCGCTGCTGGCCGGCCTGCCGCAGGAGCTGCCCGGCGCCACCATCAACCGCCTGTGCGGCTCGGGCCTGGATGCCGTGGGCACGGCCGCGCGCGCCATCAAGGCGGGCGAGGCGGGCCTGATGATCGCGGGCGGCGTGGAGAGCATGAGCCGCGCGCCCTTCGTCATGCCGAAGGCCGAGAGCGCCTTCAGCCGCGCCAACGCGGTGTACGACACCACCATCGGCTGGCGCTTCGTGAACAAGCTCATGAAGGCGCGCTACGGCGTCGACTCGATGCCCGAGACGGCCGAGAACGTGGCCGATGACTACAAGATCGAGCGCGAGGCGCAGGACCGCATGGCCCTGGCCAGCCAGCTCAAGGCCGTGGCCGCGCAGCAGGCCGGACACCTGGCGCGCGAGATCGTGCCCGTGACCATCCCGCAGAAGAAGGGCGATGCCATCGTGGTGTCGAAGGACGAGCACCCGCGCGAGACCAGCCTGGAAGCGCTCGCCAGGCTCAAGGGCGTGGTGCGCGAAGGCGGCACCGTGACGGCCGGCAACGCCAGCGGCGTGAACGACGGCGCCTGCGCGCTGCTGCTGGCCGGCGAAGCCGATGCCGCGAAGTACGGCCTGACGCCGAAGGCCCGCGTGGTCGGCATGGCCACGGCCGGCGTGGCGCCGCGCGTGATGGGCATCGGCCCCGCGCCCGCCACCCAGAAGGTGCTGGCGCAGACCGGCATCACGCTGGAGCAGCTGGACGTGATCGAGCTGAACGAAGCCTTCGCCGCGCAGGGCCTGGCCGTGCTGCGCCTGCTGGGCCTCGCGGACGACGATGCGCGCGTGAACGCCTGGGGCGGCGCGATCGCCCTGGGCCACCCGCTGGGCGCCAGCGGCGCGCGCCTGGCCACGACGGCCGTGAACCGGCTGCACGCCACGGGCGGGCGCTACGCGCTGTGCACGATGTGCATCGGCGTGGGGCAGGGCATCGCGGTGATCCTGGAGCGCGTGTGAGCGGGGGCGCCATGACCGACGATCTGCTCCAGACCACCGCGGGACGTTTCCGCGTGCGTGTCGAAGGGCCCGCGGAAGCGCCGGCCCTGGTGTTTTCCAATTCGCTGGGCACCCCGCTGGAGATGTGGGATGCGCAGGCCGAACGGTTCGCGCGCACGCACCGCGTGGTGCGCTACGACACGCGCGGCCATGGCGGCAGCGTGGTGTCGCCGGGCCCGTACACGGCAGGCCGGCTCGGCGGCGACGTGGTCGCGCTGCTGGATGCCCTGGGCATCGACCGGGCGAGCTTCTGCGGCATCTCGATGGGCGGCCTCACGGGCCTCTGGCTGGGCGTGAACGCGCCGCAGCGCCTGGAGCGCCTGGTGGTGGCCAACAGCGCCGCGAAAATCGGCACGGCCGACGGCTGGGCCACCCGCGCCGCGCTGGTGCGCGAGAAGGGCGCTTCGGGCATGGCCGAACTCGCGGCCTCGGCGCCCGGCCGCTGGTTCACCGATGCCTTCGCCGCTGCGCAGCCCGAGGTGGTGCGGCGCGCCCAGGGCTGGCTCGCCGGTATCGCGCCGGAAGGCTATGCCGCCTGCTGCGAAGCACTGGCGCAGGCCGACCTGCGGGGCGCGATCGGCGCCATCACCGTGCCGACCCTGCTCATCGCGGGCCAGGCCGATCCGGTCACCACGGTGGCGGATGCGCAGGCGATGCAGGCCGCCATCGCGGGCGCGCGGCTGGCCGAGCTGCCGGCATCGCATCTCTCGAACATCGAGGCCCCGCAGGCCTTCGATGCCGCGCTCGCGGATTTCCTGCAGAGGAACTAGGACCGCATCCATGGAACAGCCACAGCCGTCCAACCCCCGCTGGAAGCACCGTCCGCCCGGCTCCACCTGGGGCGATTTCGGACCCGACGACCAGCGGGGCCGCCTGAACCTGCTCACGCCCGAGAAGGTGCGCCAGGGCGTGGCCGAGGTGCGCGAGGGCCTGGCCTTCGCGCTCAGCCTGCCGCTGGACTATCCGGGCGGCAGCGCGCTCAACCCGAACCGCCACCCGCCGGTGCTCCGCCCCACGCTGCGCAAGGGGCTGGTCAACTTCAACTGCCTGATGGCCGAGCTGGAGCCGGGCCGCACCGACGTGATGTCGGACGACCTGGCCATCCTCTACCTGCAGTATTCGACGCAGTGGGACAGCCTGGCGCACGCCGGCTCGATGTTCGATGCCAACGGCGACGGCCTGCCCGAAGCGCTCTACTACAACGGCTTCGCCGCCGGGCGGCACATCGTCGGCCCGCAGGACGTGGGCGACACCGGCGTTCCGGCCACGCCGGGCACGGCCGGCGCCAGCACGTCGGCCGCGCACGCCCTGGGCATCGAGAACATGGCCCGCACGGGCGTGCAGGGCCGCGGCGTGATGATCGACCTGCGCGCCCACCTGGGCGACGCGCGCACGCTGGTCGGCTACGACACGCTGATGCGCGTGCTGGACGCCGACGGCGTGGCGGTGGAGGCGGGCGACATCGTCTGCCTGCACACCGGCTTCGCCGACGTGGTGCTGGGCATGCGCCGCCACCCCGATCCGGCGGTGCTGCAGGGCGCCTGTGCGGTGCTGGACGGCCGCGACGAGAAGCTGCTGCAGTGGATCACCGACAGCCAGCTCGCCGCCATCGCTGCCGACAACTACGCCGTCGAGGGCCTGCCGGCGCGCCCCGGCCCCGCGTGCTGCGCGGCGCTGCCGCTGCACGAGCACTGCCTCTTCAAGCTGGGCGTGCACCTGGGCGAGCTGTGGCACCTCACGCCGCTGGCCGAATGGCTGCGCGCCCGTGGCCGCCACCGCTTCCTGCTGACGGCCCCGCCGCTGAACCTGCCCGGCGCCGTGGGATCGCCCGTGACGCCCGTCGCCACGGTCTGACGCCTGCCTGCCGCTCGCGGGGCCGCGGCCCCGCAGCGCGGTTCCCTTCCCCATGCATCCAGGCTGCCGCCGCAAGGCCGGCGGCCGCCATGTGCCGGCCCGCCGCGCACGGAAAGAACACACCATGCCTTTCATCATCGAAACCTTCGACAAGCCCGGCCACCAGCACGTGCGCCAGGCCACGCGCGCCGCGCACCTGGAATTCCTCGACCGCCACAAGGCCCTGCTGCTGGCCTGCGGCGCCAAGCTGGACGACGACGGCCGTGACCTGGGCGGCGGCCTCTACGTAGTGGCGCTGGATTCGCGCGAGGAGGCGCAGCGCTTCATCGAATCCGACCCGTTCCACGCCGCCGGCCTGTTCGAGCGCGTGGTGCTCACCCGATGGCGCAAGGCGTACGTCGACGGGCAGTGCCACCTGTGAGCCGGCCGCTGCCGCGCGGCACCCCTTATTCCCCTGAAGGATTTCCCATGACGACGACTTCCCCTGTCTCCTCCACGCGCGAGCGCGTCCTCATCACCGGCGGTGGCGCCGGCATCGGCGCGGCCACGGCCGAGCGCTGCCGCGCCGACGGCTACGAGCCGGTCGTCATCGACCGCGTGGTCGACCATGTGCCCGGCGGCATCCAGGCGGACCTGTCCAACCCCGCCGAGACCGCGAGCGCACTGCAGCAGGCGCTCGCCGGCGGCCCGATCACGCGGCTGGTCAACAACGTCGGCATCGTGGTGCCGGCCGAGGCGGCCGATCAGACGCTGGAGCAGTTCGACCTCGCCGTCGCGCTGAACCTGCGCTGCAGCCTGCAGTGCATGCAGGCGCTGCTGCCGGGCATGCAGGCGGCCGGCTTCGGGCGCATCGTGAACATGTCCTCGCGCGCCGCGCTGGGCAAGGAACTGCGCACCGCGTACTCGGCCACCAAGGCCGGCCTGATCGGCATGACGCGGGTGTGGGCGCTGGAGCTGGGGCGCCACGGCATCACGGCCAACGCGATCGGCCCCGGCCCCATCCGCACCGAGCTGTTCGACCGCGCCAACCCGCCCGGCGCGCCGCGCACGCAGGCCATCATCGACGCGGTGCCCGTGAAGCGCGTAGGCACGCCTCAGGATGTGGCGCATGCCGTTTCCTATCTGCTCGACGAGCGCAGCGGCTTCGTCACGGGGCAAGTGCTCTATGTCTGCGGCGGCATGACGGTGGGCGTGGCCGGGGTCTGACGGTCGCCATTTCCCGCTCTCTCTTTCTCAGAACTCACAACACCAAAGAGACAACTCCATGTCGAAAATCACTGCCTTCTTCACCGAGCTGATGCGGCGCTACCTGCCCGATCCGTTCGTCTTCGCGATCCTGCTCACGCTGCTCACCATGGCGCTCGCCTTCGGCGTGGAGAGCCGCCCGATCGATGCCGTGGTGCAGGACTGGGGCAAGGGCTTCTGGAGCCTGCTGGCGTTCACGACGCAGATGGCCGTCATCCTGGTGATGGGCTACGTGCTCGCGGCCGCGCCCATCGTGGACCGGTTCCTCGACCGCATCGCCGCGCGCGTGAGCACGCCGCGCCAGGCCATCATCGTCGCGACCATCGTGGGCGGCGTGGGCAGCTACCTGAACTGGGGCTTCGGCCTGGTGATCGGCGGCATCATGGCGCGCAAGCTGGCGCTGAAGGTGAAGGGCGTGCACTACCCGCTGATCATCGCGGCGGCCTACTCCGGCTTCACGATGTACAGCCTGGGCTTCTCGGCGACCATCCCGGTGCTCATCTCCACCAAGGGCCACGCCTTCGAGGGCACGATGGGCCTGATCCCGCTCACGCAGACGATCTTCTCCGCGCCCATCCTGCTCACCAGCCTGGCCGTGCTGATCGCGCTGCCGCTGCTCAATGCCGCCATGCACCCGAAGCAGGGCGAGAAGGTGGTCGAGCTGGACCCTGCCACCGTGGCCGATGCCAAGCCCGCCGCCAGCGCCGAAGGGCTGCTGGGCGACGAGAAGACGCTGGCCTGGCGCCTCAACAACAGCCGGATCTTGAGCCTGCTGATCGGCCTGTGCGGCATGGCGTACGTGGCCATGCATTTCATCAAGGGCGGCAACCTCGACCTGAACATGATCAACTTCTTCATCCTGTTCCTCGGGGTGCTGCTGCTGGGCACGCCGATGAAGTACGTGGAGAAGGTCAACGAAGGCGTGAAGACGATCGGCGGGATCATCCTGCAGTTCCCGTTCTACGCCGGGATCATGGCGATCATGCACGGCTCGGGGCTGGTGGAATCGATCGCTCATGTCTTCGTGAACATCTCCACCGCCGCCACGCTGCCGCTCTGGGGCCTCGTCAGTTCCTTCGTGATCAACTTCTTCGCGCCTTCGGGCGGCGGCCACTGGGTGCTGCAGGGCCCGTTCATGATCAACGCGGCCACCACGCTGGGGGCCTCGCAGGCGCAGACGGCCATGTCGGTGATGCTGGGCAACGGCTGGAACGACCTGGTGCAGCCGTTCTGGATCCTGCCGGCGCTGGCGCTGTCCAAGCTCAAGCTCAAGGACATCATGGGCTACACGGTGGTCTCCATGCTGCTCGTGGGCGCCATCTACGCCGTGACCATGCTGGTCTGGCCGCATCTCTGACCGCCCTTCGTTTTTCGCTTTCGCTTTCGCCTCTTCCCTTTTTCTCAAGGAGCAACCCATGCTGTTCATGGCCGAAATGACCGTCCGCATCCCGTCCACGCTGGCCCCCGAAGTGGCCGACGAGATCAAGCGCAAGGAGAAGGAATATTCGCAGCAGCTGCAGCGTGACGGCAAGTGGCGCCACCTCTGGCGCGTCGTCGGCGAATACGCCAACGTGAGCATCTTCGACGTGTCCGGCAACGACGAGCTGCACGCGATCCTGAGCGGGCTGCCGCTGTTCCCGTACATGGAGATCAAGGTGACGCCGCTGGCCAACCACCCGTCGTCCATCGTGCAGGAGTGAGCACCGCATCCCCATCCTTACAACGAAGAGATCCGAGGAAACAAACCATGACCATCGCCCACTCCACCTTCCGCCGCCGCCTGCTCGCCGCCGCGGCCGCCTGCGCCCTGCTGCCCGGCCTCGCCGCCGCCCAGGCGTTCCCGGGCAAGCCCATCACCATCATCGTGCCCTTCGCGGCCGGCGGCACCACCGACATCCTGGCGCGCATCATCGCCCAGGGCATGGGCGGCGAGCTGGGCCAGTCCGTGGTGGTGGACAACCGCGCCGGCGCGGGCGGCAACATCGGCGGCCAGGTGGCGGCGCGCGCGCCGGCCGACGGCTACACGCTCTTCATGGGAACGGTGGGCACCCACGCCATCAACGCAGCGCTCTACAGGAAGATGCCCTTCGATCCCGTGAAGGACTTCGCGCCCCTGACCCGCGTGGCCAACGTGCCCAACCTGCTGGTCGCCAACCCCGCGCAGCCCTTCAAGACGGTGCAGGAGCTGATCGCCTATGCCAAGGCCAACCCGGGCAAGATCAACTTCGGCTCCTCGGGCAGCGGCAGCTCCATCCACCTGTCGGGGGAGCTGTTCAAGAGCATGGCCAAGGTGGACATGCAGCACGTGCCCTACAAGGGCAGCGCACCGGCCGTGACCGACCTGCTGGGCAACCAGATCGCGATCATGTTCGACAACATGCCCTCGGCCATCCAGCACGTTCGCTCGGGCAAGCTGCGAGCCATCGCCGTCACCACCGCCAGGCGTTCGTCCGAGCTGCCCGACGTGCCGACGATCGCCGAAGCCGGCGTGCCCGGCTACGAGGCCACGTCGTGGTTCGGCATGTTCGCGCCGGCCGGCACGCCCGCGCCCGTGGTCGCGCAGCTCAACGCCGCCATCGTGAAGGTGCTCGCGCAGCCCGACATCCGGAAGAAACTGGCGGAGCAGGGCGCCGAGGCCGCCGGTGAAACGCCCGCGCAGTTCGCCGACTTCATCCAGAAGGAGAGCGTGAAGTGGGGCAAGGTGGTGAGGGAGTCCGGCGCCAGCGTGGATTGATGCGCTCTAGGGCTGCCAGACCGGCCGATAGGCCGGATCCAGGCGGCGGTCGAGGAAGTAGGCGGCGCTGATGAACGCGAGGTGGCTGAGGGCCTGGGGAAAGTTGCCGAGCGGCAGGCCGCGAACGTCGACTTCCTCGGCGAACAGCCCCAGATGGTTGGCGTAGGCCAGGCCCTTGGCCATGTGGACACGTGCCTCATCGAGGCGCCCGGCGCGGGCCAGGCACTCCGTGTACCAGAACGTGCAGGTGGTGAACGCGCCCTCGTCGCCGCCCAGGCCGTCATCGACGCGGTAGCGGTAGACCAGTCCGTCGTCGCACAGCTGCTCGCCGATGGCGTCCAGCGTCTGGAGCCAGACGGGGTCGGTCGAAGAGACGAAGCGCACGAGCGGCATCATCAGCAGTGCCGCGTCGAGTTCCGTGCCGCCGCGCTCCTGAACGAAGTAGCCATGCTCGGGGTGGCGGAAGTTCGTCCATATGTCGGCGACGATTTCGTCACGGGCCTGCGCCCAGGCGACCAGCGGGGCGGGAAGGGAGCGCTTCTTGGCCAGGCGGATGGCGCGGTCGAGCGCAACCCAGCACATCACCCTGGAATGCAGGAAGTGGCGCGGCGCCGAACGCATTTCCCAGATGCCTGCATCCGGTTCGTTCCAGTGCTTGATCACGTAGTCGACGATGGTGCAGACATGCTGCCAGCCCTGGTAATGGATGGGATCCCCGTACTTGTTGGAGAGGTAGGCGCTGTCGAGCAGTTCGCCGTAGATGTCGAGCTGGATCTGCTGCTGCGCCGCGTTGCCGATGCGCACGGGCCGGCTGTCCGCATAGCCTGCCAGATGCGGCAGTTCCTGCTCCTGCGCCGTGGCGGATCCATCGAGCGCATACATGATCCGCAGCGGATGGTCGCGCTCCGCCGCCACGACCCGTGCGCCCACCCAATGGTTGAAACGATTGGCCTCGTCGGTGAAGCCGAGCCGGAGGAAGGCGTACACGGTGAACGAGGCGTCGCGTATCCAGGTGGCGCGGTAGTCCCAGTTGCGTTCCCAGCCCTCGGCTTCCGGCAGGGAGAACGTCGCCGCTGCCGCGATGGAGCCATGGCGGGCCGAAGTCAGCAACTTGAGGGTGAGGGCCGAGCGCAGCACCTGTTCGCGCCACCGCCCCGTGTAGGTGGACAGGGCGTGCCAGGAACGCCATGCGTGCGTGGTGGCTTCGATCTGCGCCAGGATCGCTGCCTCGTCCGGACAGGGCATTCCGGAGGCGCCGAGGAAGAACCATGCACTCTCGCCCTTGGACAGGGTGAAGCGGGCGAGTGCACAGCCCTCCTTCGTTTCGAGCGCGGCGGACGAGAAAAAGTCGAGGGCCGTGTCGTGGCCGCCAAAGCGCACACCGCCTTCGATGGCTGCCACCTGCGGAATCTCGCGCGCGTAATCGAAGCGCGGCGCGCAACGCACCGTGAACGCCATCGTCCCGCTCGTGACCGTCAGCCGCCGGATGAGACCACGCGTGCCGTGGCCCGTGCGCTGGCGGGCTTCGGGTTGCGGCATCAGGTCGACCACCTCCGCGCTCCCGTTCTTGCCCATCCAGCGCGTCACCAGGACGTTGGTGTCCGGCACGTAGAGCTGGAGGTGGCGGGGCTCTGCCAGGTCGGGCTGGATCTCGAAGGCGCCGCCCCGGCCCGGATCGAGCAGATCCGCGAAGACGGTAGGACTGTCGAGCGTCGGCCAGCACAGGTAGTCGATCGTGCCGTCGCGTGCCACCAGGGCCACGGTCTCGAGATCGCCGACGATGCCGTGCTCCCCAATGGTCCGGAGCGCTTCAACCATCGAGCTCCGCCTTGGTATGAACAGTCATGCTGCTGCCGTTGGAAAGATTACGAGCCGTGCCGGGCAAACGCATCGCGGTGATCGCGAACGAAATCGTCGAAGCGGTGCGCAGGCTGGCCGGTGAGGCGCTCGATTTCGAAGGTGGGATCGATGTCGTGGTGGCCGGCCACCACGTCCGCGAACTGCACGACCAGGCCCTGGGCCATCCATGCGGAGTTCCCGGTCAGCCGCAGCATCGCACGGAACACGAACGTCGGCAGGTTCAGGTAGCGCACCTGGTGTCCGACCACGTGCGACAGCCGCTTGGCCGCCTCGGTCATGTCCAGCGTTTCCGGCCCGGTCAGGAAGTAGGTGGCGCCGGCGTGGCCCTCCTGGGTGAGAACGGCGGCAGCGACCCGGGCCACGTCACGGGTGTCGACCCAGGACACCGACCCGTCGCCCGTCACCTGGGGCAAGAAGCCCTTGGCGATCGGCTTCTTGAACCACAGGAAATTCTGCATGAAGGCCGTGGGTTTCAGGAGAGTCCAGCCCACACCGGAGGCGCGCAGGTGGTGGTCGATGAGCGCATGGTGGCGCGCCCAGGGAACCGGCGTGCGCACATTGCCGTCGGAGGCGGAAATCTTCACGATCCGGCCCACGCCGGCGCGCTTTGCGGCGTCGATGGCGCCCGTTTCCTGGGTGAATTGGTCGGGGTTGGGCGGTGTGATGAGGAACATCGTGTCGCACCCCTGCATCGCGGTGGCGAGCGTCTCGGGCCTGTCGAAGTCGCCGAGGACGGCATCCATGCCCCGTTGCCTGAATTTGTCCACCTGCTCCTGCCTGCGTGCCATGGCGCGAAACGGCGTTCCTGCGGCCTTCAGCAGCTTGCACACTTCACCGCCGATGCCGCCGGTGGCTCCACAAATCAGGATCATCTCGAAGGTTCCTTTTCAGTTGGAAAGCGTGTGCGGCGGCGGCGGGTCGAGGCGCTCGGAGATCACCTCCACCATCGTGTGGAGGGTGGCGATGGCGCTGCGGATCCGGGCCGCGCCGATCCGCTCGGCGATGGCCTGATCGATCGGCGCCACAGCGCGCTCGGCACGGTTCACGGCATTCAGGCCCGCGCGCGTCAGCACGACGAGCTTGGCGCGGCGGTGATGGGGATTGGGTTGGAATTCGACCAGGCCTTGCCCAGCCAGCAGATCGACGATGCGCTGCACCGCCTGGCGGGTCAGTCCCATGTTGCGGGCGATGGATGCGACGGCCAGGGGGGCCCCCGAATACCGCAAGGCGGCCAGTACCTGCCACCACGCGCTGGTCAGGCCCAGGTGGGCCACGAGTTCATTGCCTGCGTTCAGCAGGCGCCCGTTGGCCGCGAAGATCGCCAGCGCCAGTTCACGAACATCCATGTGGGGATCGGCCATGCGCTGCATATTTTCATTTTGACAATATGTTGTCAATAAAGGCGGGCAGGCGCCGATGTAGGCCGGTGCCGCGATCCACTGCGGGGGATCAGCAAGGTGGAGTCACCACCGAGAAGGCGATTTCGGCCGGCGCCCGGCGGCCGGCTGACGATGAAGGGGCCTGCCAGGCCGTGCAGGCGCCGCGGAGCGGTGTCCTGTCAGCCGGCGAGCGCGGATCGCACGACGTCCGGGGTGAACGGGGCCTGGTAGAAGCGCCGCCCCGTGGCGTCGAACAGGGCATTGGCCAGCGCGGCCGGGCCCGGCACCGAGGCGGATTCGCCAGCGCCCATGGGCGGCTCGTCCTGGCGCGGCATCAGCACCACCTCGATCGGCGGCACGTCGCGGAAGCCGATGATGGGGTAGCCGCCCCATTCGCGGCTGGCCACGCCGCGGTCATCGAAGGCGACGCGCTCCAGCAGGCTGCGGCTCAGGGTCTGGATGACGTTGCCGTGGATCTGGTGGCGCACGCCGTCGGGGTTGACCATCATGCCCGTGTCCTGGCCGACGACCACGCGCCGCACGGCGATGCGGCCGCTCGCCGGATCGACTTCGATGTCGACGACCCAGGCGGCCCAGGCCGCGCCGAAGCCGGGAAAGCGGCTGTGCACGTAGCGCGCATAGGCCACGCCGCGCCCGCGCAGCAGACCCTGGGCACCGGGCCGGCCCCGGCTGCCCGGCTGTCCGCGCTGCCAGCCGGCATGGCGGGCCGTGGCGTCGATCAGGTCGATGGCGCGCGGGTCGTCCAGGTGGCGGATGCGGTAGTCCACCGGATCGGCGCCGGCCGCCTGGGCCAGCTCGTCGATCATGCAGTCGTGGGCGAAGGAATTGGGCAAGGCCGACACGCCGCGCAGCCACGAGGAGCGCACCAGCGGCGCCATGTCGTGGCAGGCGATGCGGCGGCTCGCGTAGCGGTAGGGCGGCACGGCGGTGCGGTCGCCCATCTCCAGCGTGCGCGGCTGGCCCGGCACGCGGCCCGTGAGCAGCAGGGCCAGCAGGGGCGCGTCGTTGGAGGGATAGCGCACGGCGAAATCGCAGGCCAGCAGCTCGCCGCCCTGGCCGATGGCCGCGCGCACGTCCATCAGCTGGCCGGTGCCCTTGGGTTCCCACTGGTGCTCCTGCTCGCGCGTGAGCTGCACGCGCACCGGCGCGCCCACGGCCATGGAGAGCAGGGCCGCGTCGGCGCACACGTCGTCGGCGCAGTTGCGCCCATAGCAGCCCGCGGCCTCCAGGCGCACGATGTCGATGCGGTCTTCGCCCAGCTGCAGCAGCCGGTCCAGGTCGGTGCGCAGCATGTGCGGGTTCTGCGTGCCGGACCACACGGTGAGCCGGCCGCCCTGGAAGTCGGCGACCGCGCAGGAGGGGCCGATGGAGGCGTGCATCTGGTAGGGCCAGACGTAGCTGCGCTCCAGCACCGCGGCGGTGCCTGGGTCCGCGAAGGCGGCGTCCACGTCGCCCTCGTCCACCAGCGCGCGGCGCTGCGCGGGGTTCGCGCGGATCGCGCCGGCCACGTCGCGCAGATCGGGCGCGGGCGGCGCGGGCCGCCATTGCACGCGCAGCGCGCGCAGGGCGGCGATGGCCTGTTCTTCGCGGTCGGCCACCACGCCGACGAAGTCGCCCTCGGCGACCACCTGCACGTTGCCGGGCAGGTGGGCAACGGAGGCATGGTCCACGGCGACGAGGCAGTGGCCGATGAAATCGCCGCCGTCGCGGCCGGGGTGCGGCGGGCGCACGACGCGGCCATGGCGCATGCCGGGCACGCGCACGTCGTGCACGAAGCTCAGCTCGCCGGTGGCCTTGGCGGGAATGTCCACGCGCGCGGCGCCGCGGCCCACCAGCCGGTACTCGCTCGCGGGCTTGAGCTTCACCGGCTGCTCGGGCGGCGCCAGCGGCAGGTGCAGGCGCCGGCCCTGCAGGCCCTGCAATAGCTGCCCGTAGTGGAGCGTGCGCGCATCGCCGCCATCGGCGAAGCGCACGAGGCCGTCGCGTGCCTGCAGTTGTCCGGCATCCACGCGCCAGTGCGCGGCGGCGAGCGACAGCAACTGCCCGCGCGCCTGGGCGGCGGCACGGCGCAGCGGCACCGCGGAAATCTGGATGCTCGCGCTGGCGATGGTCGGCCCCTGGTTGGGCGATGCGGCCGTGTGGCCCAGCACCATCTCCAGCCGGTGCAGGGGCACTTCGAGTTCTTCCGCCACGATCTGCGCGAGCGCGGTGCGGATGCCCGTGCCCAGGTCCACGTGGCCGTTGAAGGCCAGGGCGCGCCAGCCCGCTTCCGGACCGGGGTCGGCCAGCACCGCCACGAAGATCTCGGGCGTGGCCTGCACGTAGTCGGTGCCAGAACCGGGCTGACCCGGCGCGGGCTTCGGAGGCGCCACGGGCTGGCGCACGACGAGCAGGGTGTCGGCGCGGTCCAGCAGCGGGGCGTGCAGGTCGTGGGGCTGGGGCAGGGTCATGGAGCGGCGTTCCTCACTGGCACGCGATCATGCATGCCCGGCACGGCGGAGAGTGTCAGCGCGCGAGCGCACCGGTGGCGGCCAGGGCCTGGTCGAGGGGCATCACGGCTGCGTACTTCTGCGCCATGTCGAACAGGTTGGCCTCGTGCGGGCCCAGGGCGCGGTCGCCGCAGCAGTCGGCCACCACCAGCGGGCGGAAGCCCGACTGCATGGCATCGACCACGCTGGCGCGCACGCAGCCGCTGGTCACGCAGCCGGCCACCAGCAGCGTCTGCACGCCGCGCTGGGCCAGCCACGGCGCGAGCATGGTGCCGAAGAAGGCCGAGGGCGTGCTCTTGCGCACCACGTATTCGCCGGGGGCGGGGGCCAGCTCGGGCACGATGGCGCTGGCCGGGCTGTCCTCCTTCAGCGTCAGCATGCCGGGCACCTTCAGGCAGAAGATGTTGCTGTCCGCGTCGTCGTCCGAGAACACGATGCGGCTGTGCGCCACGGGCCAGCCGCGCTCGCGCGCATGGGCGAGCAGGCCGCGCGTGCGGGCGATCGCCTCGGGAATGTTGCCGCCGCCGAACACGGCCGGGTCGGCGAAGCCGTTCACGAAGTCGATGATGAGCAGGCCGAAGGGCGCCTTGAGCGGCAGCGGCGTGCCGAAGCCCTGGCGGGCGTAGGCGGAGATGTCGCCCTGCACGCCCGCGGTGGGAATGTCCTGGGCGCCGGTGCTGGGGGTGGTGGCGGGATTCATCATGCGGTGTCCTTGCCTTGCGGCGATCTTCTGGCGGCGCGCGCCAGTCCTGGTTCGTCCTGCACCACGCCCTCGATCACCACGGGCGTGCCGTCCAGCGCCACCGTGCAGTGGCGCATCGGGATGTCGATGTGGCAGGCGGTGGTGCGGCTGCCGCCGGCCTCGTTGTTGGGGCCCATGGACCAGAGGAAGTTGCCCTCGAAGGCGCGGGCGTCCATGCCGATGTGGGTTTCCTTGTTGTAGTGCGCCAGCATCGACCAGTGGGCGCGCGGCTGCAGGCCCCAGCCCACGTGCGAGACGGCGTAGGCTTCCGGGTCTTCGTAGGAGGCCATGTACTCGCTCAGGATCTCGGCCTGCAGGCCGCCGCTGATGCGCGTGACGTACCCCCGCTCGATCGTGAGCTCGATCGGTTCGGTCACGTAGTCCTTCATGGGCAGCAGGATGTCGCCGCGGTCCAGCACCACGCGGCCGTAACTTCCACTTTCGTCGGGCCAGGTCAGCACGAAGCCGCTGGGCCAGTGGTCCCACCGGCCGGGCTCGTCCACGAAGCCGTATTCGCAGATGGCGGGGAACTCGCCCAGGGCGCAGCGCAGGTCGGTTCCGGCCGCGGAGGTGATGTGCATCTGCCGGGCCGCTTCGATGCGCTTCGATGCGGCCTGCACGCGCGCGCGGTCGGCCTCGTTGGGCACCAGGCGGCACAGCACCTCGGGCGGCTCCACGGCCAGCAGGATCTTGGTGCCGGTCTGCAGGATCTCGTGCTGCTCGGGCGAGAACAGCAGGGTCATGAGATCCAGCACCAGGTCGCTGGCCTTGAGCGCGGCGATGGCGGCGGGGTTGCCGGTCAAAGGCGTCGTGCCCAGGTAGGCCAGCGAGTCGCGGCTGAGCGATTTCTCGGCGTTGACGGGCGGCAGGTCCAGCCGGTTGACGCGCGCGCCCAGGTCGCTGGAGGCCGCGATCGCGCAGCGCAGCGTCTGCGGATGCGTGTCGGCGCCCGTGAGCACGGTGACTGTCTGGCCGGGCTCGAGCCGGGACAGCGTGAGCACCTGCTTCCAGGCGTGGATCAGATCGTTGTCGCTGACGGACATGCGGGGCTCCTTGGCGGTGTGGTGGCGGAGAGGGGTCGGCAGGCGGGCATTCAGTCCACCCGGGCCCCGAGGAAATCACCCAGGGCCGCATAGAACCCGGCCTCGTTGTCCCACGGGATCATGTGCCCGGCGCCGGGCACGCGCACGTGCTGCGTCTGGGGCGCGAGGCCCTGCCATTCGGCCACGTCCGCGTCGCGCACCACGTCGCCGCGCTCGGCGGTGACGAGCAGCAGCGGCTGCGCGATGCGGGGCAGGTCGGCATGGATGTCGTCGCGGCCGAAGTCCTCGAAGCTCTGCACGATGGCGGGCTCGTGGCAGGTGTGCAGCCACTGCGCGCGCAACTGTCTCTGCTCCTCCGTCCAGGTGGGGCAGAAGGCGCGCATGGCCTCGGCATCCATGCCCTGCGTGGCCTGGCGGATCGAATCCACGTACCAGGGCAGGGCGGCGGGGTAGGCGCGGCGGCCGGGGCCGGAAACGGGCGGATCGACGATGACCAGGCGCGTGAGCCCTGCCGGCTGGCCGCGGGCCGCGCGCACGGCGATGCGCCCGCCCATGGAGTGGCCGACCAGGGCCCAGCGCTGCAGCCCCAGGGCCTGCGCCAGCGCGGTCACGTCGGCGGCCTGGGCATCGAGGCCGTAATCCAGCCCGGGGCCGGACGACGACAGCCCGCGGCCCCGCACGTCCAGCACGTAGGTGTCGAACTGGCGGCCCAGGTGCTCGGCGACGAAGCCCCAGGTCACCGCGGGGCTGGTGATGCCGGGGATCAGGATGACGGCATCGCGCGCCGCGCGCTCGCCATCCGCGCCGCCGTAGCGCAGGTAGTGCTGGCGGATGCCGTTGGCATGGACGTGGCCGCCGTAGCGGAAGGTGCTGGCGTGGTCGCTCATGGATCGCTCCTCAGGCCTTGGCGGCCGTGTCGTACGGATAGGCGCCCGACAGCAGCGCGCCCGCGCCCGGCACCACCGGGTCCAGGCCCAGTTCCTTGAGGATGGCGTAGGTGGTGGCGATCGAGGCCGTGAGCACGGGCTTGCCCGTGGCCGCTTCCACCTGGGCCACCGCCGGCAGCGAGGGCATCTGCACGCAGGCCGACAGCACGATCACGTCGGCATCGGCGTAGTCCATGCCGGCGACGATGCCGGGCAGCTTCGCGGGATCGTGGCGGCCCACCTCGAGGTTGTCGGGAATTTCCAGCGCGCGCCAATCGACGATCTCGAAGCCCTCGGCGGCGATGTAGTCCATGACCAGCTGGGTGAGCGGAACCATGTAGGGCGCCACCAGGGCGATCTTCTTCGCACCCATCACCTTGAGCGCCTCGACCAGCGCGCCCGCGCTGGTGATCACCGGGGCCGTGGCGCCGTTGCTGGCCGTGCGTTCCGTCAGGCGCTGCTGCGATACGCGGTGGTAGCCCTTGCCCATCGCCATGATGGCCACGAGGCAGGCATAGCCCAGAACGTCGACCCGCGCGTCGCTCAGCTCCAGCGCGCAGCGGTCGCTCTCGGCATCCATGGCGGCGAGTTCTTCCTTCTGCACTTTCTTCATGCGCATGCGGCTGGAGTGGAAGGTGAAGCGGTCTTGCGGGCGCAGCGTGGAGTGGGCCTGCAGCATGGCCGGCACCTCGGTCTCCATCGTGGTGTTGGAGCTGGGGACGATCTGGCCGATGCGGTATGTCTGGGTCATGGCGTGCCTTGTTCGCGCAATGCGCGTTTGATAAAGATCAGATGGGTGTGTACGCTTCATTTTTGCAAAACCCGTGCCTTCTGGCAAACGCCAATTTCATCGGGGTTTGCACCTATGTTGTGCATGAAACGCACCAAAAAATGCAATGGCAGGCTTATCCTCGCGCACTGTGGTGCATTTGATGTGGCTCAAGCAATAGAGTGCATACACCTGAATTGGCTGGTTTTCTTGCATGGCATGGATAGTGCTTTTCACCCTGGCAAGAGCCTGCCGCAGCGACGGCCGCCCGTCCCGACCCACCCCATTCCCGCAAGGAGAGAAACCATGTCCCGATCCCCCCGTATCGCCGTCGTCGGCGCCGGCCTGGGCGGCGCCGCCGCCGCCAAGCTGCTGCTGCAGGAGGGCTTCGATGTCCGCGTCTACGAGCAGGCGCCCAGCTTCTCGCGCCTGGGGGCCGGCATCCACGTCGGGCCCAACGTGATGAAGATCCTGCGCCGCATCGGCATCGAGGATGCGCTCAACGCCCAGGGCTCGCACCCCGACTACTGGTACAGCCGCCACTGGCAGACCGGCGACGTGCTGGCGCAGATCCCGCTGGGCGACTACGCCGTCAAGGAATACGGCGCGAGCTACCTGACCGTGCACCGCGGCGATTTCCACGCGCTGCTGATCGACGCGCTGCCGGACAGCGTCATGGCCTACGGCAAGTTCCTGACGAAGGTCGAGGACCGTGGCGACGCCGTGGTCATGCACTTCGCCGACGGCACGACGGAAGAGGCCGACATCGTGATCGGCGCCGACGGCGTAAACTCCCGCATCCGCGAGGAACTGCTCGGCCCCGAGCTGCCGAAGTACGCCGGCTACCTGGCCCACCGCGCCGTGTTCCCCACGCCCGAGGTCAAGGCGGGCATGCTGCCCTTCGACGCCTGCGTGAAGTGGTGGAGCGACGATCGCCACATGATGACCTACTTCGTCACGGGCAAGCAGGACGAGCTCTACTACGTGACCGGCGTTCCCGTCGAGCAGTGGGACCTCAACGACCGCTGGCTGCCGAGCAGCAAGGACGAGATGCGCGAGGCCTTCTCGGGCTGGCACCCCACGGTGCAGGCGCTGATCGACGCGACGGTGGAGGTGACGAAGTGGTCGCTGCTGGAGCGCGATCCGCTGCCGCTCTGGAGCCGCGGCCGCCTGGTGCTGCTGGGCGATGCCTGCCACCCGATGAAGCCCCACATGGCGCAGGGCGCGGCGATGGCGATCGAGGACGGCGCCATGCTGGCGCGCTGCCTGAAGGAGGTTGGCGCGCACAACCACGAACTCGCCTTCGCGCTCTACGAGGCCAACCGCGCCGAGCGCGCGAGCAAGGTGCAGCGCATCTCGCACGACAACACCTGGCTGCGCACGAACGAGGACCCGTCGTGGTGCTTCGGCTACGACGTGTTCAATATCCCCCTGGTGGAACCGAAGGTCGCCGCCGCGGCCTGATACTCCCCTGCCGCCGCCGAAACGCATTCCATGGGAAATCCCCTCCAATCCAGCAGCCCGGCCCCCGGCCTCCGGCTGCGGGTCAATGGCCGCGCCTGCGACGTGCCCGCCGCGCCCGGCACGGCGCTGCTGCACGTGCTGCGCAACGACCTGGAGCTGAATGGGCCGAAGTACGGCTGCGGCCTGGGCGAGTGCGGTACCTGCACGGTGCTGATCGACGGCGTGGCCGCGCGCTCCTGTGTGATTCCCGTGCAGGCCGCGGCGGGCCGCGAGGTGACCACGCTCGAAGGGCTCGGTTCGCGCGCATGCCCGGGCCCCACCCAGCAGGCCTTCATCGACTGCCAGGCGGCCCAGTGCGGCTATTGCCTCAACGGCATGGTCATGACCGTCGAGGCCCTGCTGCGCCGCAATCCCCATCCCTCGGAGCAGGAGGTGCGCAGCGAGCTGCACCACAACCTCTGCCGCTGCGGCACGCACGTCGAGATCCTGCAGGCCGCGCTGCGCGCCGCGCGGTTGCGCGTGGGCGGCACGGGGGCGGATGGCGAACCGGCGGCACCGGAGGCGCGGCCATGAACCTGCCGGCCCGTTCCATGGCGGCGCCCGCGCTGGCCTCTGCATCCTCGGCCCCCGGCGTGCCCGCGGACCTGCTGCACGGCCTGGCCGTCCGCCCGCCGCGCATGGGCTGGGACGGATTGCGCTACCAGGGCGACGCACTGGCCGATGCCCGGCTGGACGCTGCGCGCGCCATGGCCGGCGTGGTGTCCGTGGTGCGCCAGGGCCACTTCCTGGGCGTGGTCGCCATGGCGCCGGTCCATGCGCAGCAGGCGGCCGTGGCCCTGGCGCCGGTCTGGCGCGGGATGGATGCCGGTGCCCGGTCCGATGCCGATGCTGGTGCTGGTGCTGGTGCTGGTGCTGGCGATCTGCGGCCCGATGCCCAGGCAGGCGATGCGTTCGTCTGGCATGCGCCCGGAGCCGATGCGCCTGCGGGCGTGCGCGCCATCGCCTGGTGCCTGGACGGCCACGCGAGCCTCTGGCTGCCCGCCTGCGCGCCCGAGGTGCAGGCCCTGATCGTCGGCGAAATCGCCGCGCTGCTGCAGTTGCCGGTGCAGGCCGTGCGCCTGTTCCTGATCGACGGGCCCGTGCCGCATGCGCTGGCGCTGATGGATGCGGCGGCCGATGCGGCGCTGCTGTCCCGGGCCGTGGGCCGGCCCGTGGGCGTGCCCTGCCGCATGGCCGCTGAAACCCGTGCGCTGGTGCTGCACCCCCTGCAGGAGCAGCCCGCTGCGCCCGGCGCTGCGCTGCGGCCGGTGGATGGCTCGGGAGACGGTGCTCCCCAGCCTCCTGCTGCGTCTTTTGGCTTTTCCTCGCCGCTGCCCTGGGCCGTGCGGCCCAGCTGCGCGCGCCTGCTCGGCCAGTCGGGCGCGGCGCGCGCGGCTGCCCTGCCCGGCGTGCGCGGCGCCGGCACCGTGCAGGCCGGGCCGCATGCCTCCGGTCTCGCGCAGGCCGGGGTGGACGACTTCAACGCCGCCCAGGTGTTCGCCAGCGAAAGCCTGTGGCACGAACGGGCCCTGGAGCAGGGCCACGATCCGCTCGACTGGCGCCTGCGGCACCTGCCCGAGGGTCCGGCGCGCGACCTGGCCACCCGCGTGGCGCAGAGCGCGCCGTGGCGCGGCGAGGCGCAGCACGCCGACGGGCGCCTGCACGGCCGGGGCTTCGCGACCGCCTGCGTGCAGAGCCTCGATCCCGAAGGCCGGGACTGCACGGTCTGGAGCGCCTGGGTCGCCGAGGTGGCCGTGCATCCGCGGACCGGCGAGATCGAGGTCACCCGCGTGGTCGCGGGCCACGACAGCCAGCACCTGCAGGCAGTGCAGGGCGCCAGCGTGCATGCGCAGACCGTGGAGCAGGACGCCCACTGGCTGGCCGGCGCGCGCCGCCTCCTGGGTGCGCCACCCGCCTTCGATGACTGGCGCAGTCCTGCAGGCGCTGCCGCCACCGATGCGCCGGCCGCAGGCGGTGCGCTCATGGCTTCTGCTCCGGGCGATGGCCCCCTCATCCGCCATGGCCAGCTGGGCCTGGACGGCGTGGCCACGCTGCCCGCCGCCGCCGCGATCGCCAACGCCATCCGCCACGCCACGGGGGTGCGGCTGCGCGAAGTGCCCTTCCAGACCGAGCCGCTGCGCCGCGCGCTGGCCGGCGAGGAGGGCCCGGATGTCCCGCGCACGCGCTCCCCGCTGCGGCGGGGCCTGGGCTGGCTCGCGGCCGGTGCCGCCGGCGTCGCGGGCCTGGCCGCCATGGCATGGCCGATGAAACCGGCGCTGCCGCTCACCGACGGGCCCGATGCATCGCTCTATTCCCCGCAGGCGATCGAGCGCGGCCGCCTGGTCGCTGCGGCCGGCGACTGCGTCGTCTGCCACACCGCGCCGGGCGGCGCCCCGAACGCGGGCGGCCTGGGCCTGGAGACGCCGTTCGGCACCATCTATTCGACCAACATCACGCCCGACACGGAGACCGGCATCGGCCGCTGGTCGTATGCGGCGTTCGAGCGTGCCATGCGCCAGGGCATCCACCAGGATGGCCGCCAGCTCTACCCGGCGTTTCCGTACACGGCCTTCGCCAAGCTCAGCGACGGCGATCTGCAGGCGCTCTACGGCTACCTGATGTCCCGGCCCGCCGTGCAGGCCCGGGCACCCGAGACGCAACTGGCCTTCCCCTACAGCCTGCGCCCGGCCATGGCCGGCTGGAACCTGCTGTTCCACGACGCCACGCCCTTCCAGGCCGACCCGGTCCGCAGCGCCGACTGGAACCGCGGCGCCTACCTGGTGCAGGGCGCGGGCCATTGCACCGCCTGCCATTCGCCGCGCAATGCGCTGGGCGCCGAAAAGGGCGGCATCCACTACCTGGGAGGCGGCGAGGCCGAGGGTTGGAGCGCACCCGCGCTCAACCGCCTGGCCGACGGCCCCCGGCCCTGGAGCCGCGAATCGCTCTACCAGTACCTGCGCACGGGCTTCTCCGCGCGCCACGGCGTGGCCGCCGGCCCCATGGCGCCCGTGATCCATGGCCTGGCCGAGCTGCCCGATGCCGACGTGCGCGCCATGGCGACCTACCTGATGGAGCTGCCCGGCCAGGCGCCGCAGGCCGCGCCGGCCCAAGTTCCCGCGCCCGCCCCGGCAGCGGACGCCACGGTGGCCACCGCGTCCACCGCGTCCACCGCGTCCACCGCGGTGCCGATGCCGGCCCCGGCGCGCACCCTGGACCGCCATGCCGACGGCGAGCGCATCTACCAGAACGCCTGCGCCGTCTGCCACGAGGCCGGCAGCGGTCCGACGCTGTTCGGCGCGAAGCCGCAGCTGGGCCTCAACACCAACCTGCACGCCGCCACGCCGGACAACCTGGTCCAGGTGATCCTGCACGGCATCCAGGAGCCGGCCGACGGCGCCCTGGGGTACATGCCGGGCTTCCGCGACAGCCTGAACGACCGGCAGATCGCCGACCTGCTGGGTTATCTGCGCGCCCGGTTCGCACCGGAGGAGAAGGCGTGGCCGCAGGAGACGGAAACGGTCCGCCGGCTGCGGGCCACGGCGCATGCGGGCGCGCCATGACCCGTTGGGCCGGTGACGGCCCGGCGGCAGCAAGCGGTGCCGCGAAGAACAAAAAGGGAAAGGCCGGGAGGAAGGTTTTTTGCGATCGGCCCCTTCGGGTGGCGCCGGAGGGCTCGATCGCGCCAGGGGTTTTCCAGCAGGGCGCGTGCCGGCACGGCGGCGCGCCCTGGCGGAAGGGGCACATCAACAGCTAGCGGTGACGACCACAGGAGTTCCCATGTCATCTTCATTCGTTTCGGTGGAAAAAGGCATCCAGACAGCGGGTGTCGGCCGGTTCCAGTACCGGCTCTTCGTGATCTTCGGCCTGGTCTGGCTGGCCGACGCCATGCAGGTGCTGTCCATCGGCTTCAGCGCGCCGTCCATCGCCAAGACCTTCGGCAAGACGGTGCCCGAGGCGCTGCAGACCGGCACCTTCTTCTTCATCGGCATGCTGATCGGCGCCTTCTTGTTCGGCCGCCTGGCCGACCGCATCGGGCGCCGCCCGGTGCTGATGATGGCTGTGGTGATCGATGCCTGCGCGGGCGTGGCCTCGGCCTTCGCGCCCGAGTTCGCCTGGCTGCTGGTGCTGCGCTTCATCACCGGCATCGGCGTGGGCGGCACGCTGCCCGTGGACTACACCATGATGGCCGAGTTCCTGCCCAGCGACCGCCGCGGCCGCTGGCTGGTGCTGCTGGAATCGTTCTGGGCCGTGGGCACCATCTTCCTGGCCATCCTGGCGCTGGTGGCCGTCTCCTGGGACAACGACGCCTGGCGCGTGATCTTCTTCGTGACCGGCATTCCGGCGCTGATCGGCGTGGTGCTGCGGTTCTACATCCCCGAGTCGCCGATGTTCCTGAACCGCAACGGCAAGTCCGACCAGGCGCGCCAGGTGCTGGAGCGCGTGGCCAAGGTCAACGGCAACACCGCGCCCATCCCGCCGCTGCAACCCGAAAAGCAGGAGCGCAAGTCGCTGTTCTCGCTGTTCTCGGCCGAACTGCGCCGCCGCAGCCTGGCGCTGTTCCTGGCCTGGGCGCTGATCTCCATCGCCTACTACGGCGTCTTCGTCTACCTGCCCGTCAAGCTGAGCAGCGAGGGCTTCGCCTTCATGCGCGGCCAGGTCTTCCTGGTGGTGCTGGCCCTGGTGCAGCTGCCCGGCTTCGCGCTCTCGGCCTACGGCGTGGAACGCTGGGGCCGCAAGCCCACGCTGATCGGCTTCCTGCTGCTGAGCGCCGTGGGCTGCATGCTCTACAGCCTCGGCTCGTCGCCGGTCGTGGTGATCGGCTCGACCCTCCTCATGAGCTTCTCGCTGCTGGGCACCTGGGGCGCGCTCTACGCCTTCACCCCCGAGGTCTATCCCACCGACCTGCGCGCCAGCGGCATGGGCATGGCGGGCGCCGTCGCGCGCTTCGGCGGCCTGTTCGCCCCGGCCATCATCGCTCCGATCATGGCGACGCATTTCACGCTGGCCCTGGCCGTGCTGTCCGCCATGCTGGTGGGTGGCGCGCTGTCGATCTGGGCGGTGGACGTGGAGTCGCGCAACCGCGCGCTCGACTGATCCGGGCCACGCCGCAGCGCTCCCTACAATCCCGGCATGCACGACAAGACCGCGACCGAGGGTGCCGACGAGGGGTATGTGTTCTCCGAACAGGTGGGGCATCTGCTGCGCCGCGTGTACCAGCGGCACACTGCGCTGTTCCAGCAGTACATCCCCGACTCGCAGCTGACGGCCGCCCAGTTCGTGGTGCTGTGCTCGCTGCACGACCAGGGCAGCAGTTCGCTGGCCGAGGTGGTGAAGGCCACCGTGATCGACCAGGCCACGATCCGCGGCGTGGTCGACCGGCTGAAGCAGCGCGGCCTGATCAGCGTGGACCATGACCGCGTGGACCGCCGCAAGGTGGTGATCGAGCTGACGGACGAAGGCCGCGACCTCGTGCGCACGATGCAGCCGTTCGCGCGCAGCATCACCCAGAGCACCTACGGCAAGCTCAACCCCGCGGAACGGCTGGCGCTGGATTTCCTGCTGCGCAAGATGTTGGAGAGCGGCGAGGACGAGTGAGGCCGGCAGGGCGGATCAGACCATCCGCCGGAGCGCGTTGTCGCGGCGCACCAAGGCGTGCCAGAGCGCGGCGGCGACGTGCAGGCCGATCACCCAGTAGAAGGCGGTGCCGAGCCATTCGTGCGCGGCTTCCAGGCTGCCGGCCAGTTCCTTGTCGACCCAGGCGGCAGGCCAGGGGATGGCGGCGGACGTGAACGGCAGGCCGATGCCGCGGCCACCCACGAGGCGGCAGGCCATGCCCAGCAGCGGCTGCACGACGAGAAACGCGTAGAGCAGCGCATGCCCCAGGTGCGCGCCAATGCGCAGGTGCGCCGACAGCGGCGGCTCCATCGGCGGATGCGGAGACCGCCAGCGTGCGACGAGCCGCGGCACCACAAGCAGCAGCACCAGCATGCCGAGCAGAAAGTGCGATTCGACCATCAGCAGCCGTGCGTCGCTGCCGCGCTCGAACGCCTGGCGCAGATTGATCGTGGCGTATGCGAGCGCGACGAGCAGGAACATCACCCAGTGCAGCGTGCGCAGGGTCGCCGAATACTTTGGGGCTGGCGTCATCAGGGCCTCTCCAGGGCGTTCCCGCCGGGCCGGTCCCGCGGGTGGCAGAGTGTGCCATGGCGCGGAATCCGCGGGAATGGCGGCACGGCGCGCGTGCGCTCAGACCTGCAGCACTTTTGCGGCGACACCCAGGATGCAGCCCGCAATCCCCGCCATGCCGAGCCGGCCTGCCCAGCGCCGGCTGCCGTGCGGCCACTGGTTCATGGCCAGTGTGAAGCCCCAGCCCATCACCATCCACGATGCCGGTACGAAGGCCGTAGCGCCGGCGGGCCCGAGCGTCGCTCCACTGGCCGCGCCCTGCAGTGCCAGCGTGAGCACCACGGCCGCCATGGCACGGCGCCGTGCCGCGGCGTTCGCGGCCCCGTCGCCCCAGGCGCGCGTGGGCACGGCATGCGCCCAGGCCCGCAGCCCTGCCAGCGCAGCGAGGACGGCGCAACCGGCCAGCCATGCGTTCATCCGGCATTCTCCGGCGCGTGGCCGTCGGGCTGGCGGCGTTGCCCTGCGGCGCACAGCGCATGCACGGCAGCCAGTGCGCACAGTGCCGCGGCCAGCCACCAGTGCGCCAGCCCGGCCCGCGCCGCGAGGCCGGCGTAGCACAGCGCCGCCAGCATCCACAGTGCCGCGCCGGTGCGCGGCAGCCAGGCGCGCACGGTGGCTGCCGGCACTGCGACGAGGCAGGCCAGCAGAAGCCCCAGCATGCCTGCGGGCCGCGCGGGGCCTGCCGCCGCCAGATGGGCGACGCGGAAGCACTCCAGCGCGAGCGCCCCCGCCAGCCAGAAGGGCCAGTGGGTCGCCACGGCGCGCAGGCGGCGCCGCCGCGAGCGTGCCCCCGGGTGCGGGTGGTTCGCGGATCGGGCGTGCGCCGTGGCCCGCACGGGCCGCGCGGCCTGCACCCGCCCGGGCCCGATGGCCATCGCCACACCCGCGCAGCTCAGGCCCAGCGCGAGCAGGCCGGCGAACACCGCGGGGCCCATCGGTGCACCGAGCGCCCAGCCCGTGGCCCCCGCGATCGCGAGCAGCAGCCCCGCCGCCGCGAGCGCCGTGCGCCACAGCCGGGCCGCGCCGCGCACCAGTGCGGCCAGCAGCGCCGAGGCCAGCAGCCACCCGCCGACCAGCGACCAGTCCGCCCAGGGCGGCCGGTGCGCGAGCGGCTCCAGGCCCGCGGGCGGCAGCAGGTGCAGCAGCAGCGCCGCCGCCAGGATGGCAGGCACGGTGGCATGCAGGGCGAGGTAGAACCGCAGCATCATGGAGAGGACAGGGTGGATGCGCGCTGGCGCCGGCCGTCCAGCCAGATCAGCGTGCCCGTGATCGACAGGAACGCGGGCGTGAGGCCCAGCAGGAAGTAGAGGCATTTCAGCGGCAGCCCGCCGAAATCGCCGAAGTGCAGCGGCTCCATGAGCGCGTTCACCATCGACCAGAACCCCGCGGTGCGCGGATCGTGCACCTGCCGGATGCGGCCACCGGCCCCCTCGAAATCCACGTGCGCGGTGCTGGCCAGGTGGCCCTGCAGGTCGCCGGTGAAGCGGACCTGTCCCTCCGGTGTGCCCCATTGCCGCAGCGACAGCGTGGTGGCCTCGAAGCCCGGCAGCGCCTGCCGGGCGGCGGCATGCAGCGCGTCCAGCGACGGCGCTGTCGGCGCTGCTGGAAACAGGGCCGCGCGGACCGGCGCCGGCGCCATGGCCGCGCGTGCCGGGGCAGGGCCGGTGGCGAGGTAGCGCCAGCCCTGCTCGAACAGCGGCGCCACCCCCAGCCAGGCACCCGTGCCCGCGATCAGGATATGGAAGCCCAGGCCCCAGATGCCCGCGGACTTGTGCAGGTCCGACGTCACCACGCGCAGGCTGCGGCCCCAGCGCTGGGTGAACAGCTCCGCGAGGATCTTGCGGTGGATGACGATGCCGGTCGCGATCAGCACCAGCATCGCCACACCGAGGAAGCCGACGATCCAGCGCGGCCCGAAGAACAGGAATACGTGCAGCATGCGCAGGGTCTGGCCCAGCTGGCTGTCCACCGGGCCCACCACCGCGCCGGTGTCGGCGCGCAGTGCCACCTTGGTGCGCTGGGCGCCCGGCGCGCCGGGCGTGCGCAGAAACGCGAAGTACGCCGGGCGGTCTGCGTCAGGCAGTTGGATCGTCTCGACCGTGGCCTCCGGGTAGCGGGTCCGCAGGTGCGAGAGCACCGTGTCGAGCGGTGCCGGCTGCGCCGCGCGCGGCAACTGCACAAGCGACGGATTGGCCCAGAGGTCGATCTCGTTCTTGAACACCACCACCGCGCCCGAGAAGCACACGACGAACAGCAGCAGGCCCGTGACGATGCCCGCCCACGAATGGAGCGTGAGCAGGCGTTGCAGCGTGCGCTGGCTGGTCATGGGCATGCGGGCTGGCCGCGCGGCGGGAGGTTGCCGCGCAGGGCGGGGGCGGTCGGCGTCAGAAGAAGTACGTCAGGCCCACGCTGAAGTTGCGCGGCAGCGAGGGCGAGACCACGTTGGCGTTGATCGCGCCGTCGTAGTACGCCCGGTCGAACACGTTCTTCACGCCGGCCGTGATGCGGTAGTTGGGCCCGGTGTAGCCGACGGACAGGTCCACCACCGTGTAGGCGGGCAGGGAGAACGGATAGGAGCCGACCTGCCGGGTCACGTGGCGGGCGCCCGCGCCCAGCGTGAGCTGCGGCATTTGCGGCAGCTGGTAGGTGGCCCATAGCGCGAATGTGCTGCGGGGCGTCAGGTTGAGCGGCTTGCCGACGATGGCCGCGTTGCTGTCGCGCGTGACCTCCGAGTCGGTGTAGGTGTAGGCGCCGGTGAGCTTCCAGTGGCGCTGCAGCTCGGCGCCCACTTCCAGCTCCAGCCCGCGCGCACGCTGCGCGCCGGTCTGCACCTGGAAGGTGGCGTTCACCGGGTCGGCGGTGGTGACGTTGCTGCGCTTCAGGTCGAAGAGGGCCAGCGAGCCGGTGACGCTGCGGTCGGGGGCTTCGTACTTCAGGCCGGTTTCCCACTGCTTGCCGGTTTCGGGAACGAACGGCGCGCCCGAGAAGCTGGTGCCCGGCACGGGCAGGAACGATTCGCCGTAGCTGGCATAGGCGGCCCAGCCGGGCACGAACTCGTACACCACGCCGGCGGACAGCGTGGTGGCGGAGTCCTTCTGCCGTGTCTTCTGCCGGGCGATGCGGTCGTCGATGGTGTTGGTGGACCAGTCGCGGCGCAGGCCGGCCAGGACGGTCCACTGCGGCGTGAGCTTGATCTGGTCCTGCGCATAGAGGCCGGCCACGGTGAGCCGCTCCGGCGCGTCGATCGTCAGCCCCGCGGGGCAGCGCGCCGCCACGCCGTACACCGGGTTGAACAGGTCCATCGGCGCGATGGTGCAGGTGCGGCGGCCCAGCCAGTTCTTGCCGGTGCGCGCGTCCAGCCCGGCCACCAGCTGGTGCTGCACGCCGAGGGCTGCGAACTTCGCCAGCACCGAGGTGTCGGTGGCCAGCATGTCGTCGTCCATGTACTGGCGCGTGGCGGTGCGGTTCTGCAGGCGCTGGTTCGATTGCAGCGTGGAATTGGCGACCAGGTTGCCGGTGCCGCCCTCGGTTTCGTAGCGCACGTTCTGGCGCAGCGTGAGTGCGGGCGAGAACCGGTGCTCCAGCGCATAGCCCAGCGACTTGGTCTCGATGTCGTAGCCGCCGAAGCCGGGGTCGCCCGTGTAGAGCGTGCGCCGCACCGGGCCGTTGCGGTTGGGCAGCACCGTGCCGTAGGGCGTGACGCCCTGCTGGCGCATCCACTGGCTCTGGTTGTAGGTGGCGAAGACCACCAGGTCGGTCTGCGGCCCCAGGTCCAGCGACAGGGAGGGTGCGATCCAGCGGTCGCGGCGGTAGATGAAATCGGTCGGGTCGTCGCTGTTGGCGACCTGCGCGTTGATGCGGAAGGCGGCCTTGCCGGATTCGTTCAGCGGCCGGTTCAGGTCCGCCTGCAGGGTGCGCTGGCCGAAGCTGCCCACCTCCACGCCCACCTCGGTGAGCGCCTCGCGCTTCGGCCGCTTGCTCACCGCGTTGACGATGCCGCCGGGCTGCACCTGGCCGTAGAGCACCGATGCCGCGCCCTTGAGCACCTCGAAGCGCTCGTAGCCGTAGGGGTTCAGGCGCGTCCACATGCCGGCGCTCTGCACCAGCCCGTCGATCAGCACGGATTCGGTGGAGCGGAAGCCCCGGATGTTGAGGTCGTCGACGCCGCGGCGCCCGAAGTTCACGGGGCTCACGCCCGCCACGGTCTGCAGCGCCTGCTGCAGGTTGGTGATCTGGCGTGACTCCATCTGCTCGCGCGTCACCACGCCGACCGACTGCGGCGTCTCCAGCCGGCGCATCGGCATCTTGCCGGCCGTCTGGGCTTCGGTCGGAGCGAAGCCCACGTCCTTCTCGGTGCTGGCGTTGATGCGCACTTCCTGCAGTTGCGCGGGGGACTGCGCGGTGCCGTCCGCGGCGGCGCCGGCCTGGGCGAACGCGGCCTGCGACAGGCACAGTGCCAGCGGGGGGAGGGCGCAGCGGCCCAGGCGGAATGCGGAAGAAGAGGAACGGGCGGCAAGGCCTGGCAAAGCCATGCCAGCGGCGCGCGGAAACGCTGCGCCGGGACGGAGGTGGATCATGGAACGGCAGAAAAGAGGATGCCGCACCGGCGCGGGAAGCATCCCGGGGTCCAGCGAAGCATCGGAGCTATGAATTCTTTTGAGAATAATTCGTATTTAAATTTATGTAAAGACGGTCGAGCACGGTTTTCCGCAGCCGGCGGGCTGGACCATGGAAATCCGTGGCTTCGGCGCCCACAGGCGCAGGGGCGTCAGCGGCCCTGTTCCTGCAGCAGCAGCGCCAGCGTGGAGACCGCATCCAGCAGGGGCCCGCGGTCGGGCGAACGCCATTGCGCCGGCAGGCCATCGACCAGAGCCGCGCTGCGCTCCAGGCCCGCCTGCCGCAGCTTCCGCGCCTGCGCATGCGCCCACGCGTCCATCCCGCCCGGCTGGTGGCGCAGCCCGCGGCGCAGGGCGTGGGCCAGCCATTCGCGCGTTGCGCCGATGAGGGCCTGCAGCGCGCCCCGCGTCTGCGCAGCCGTGCGCAAAGGCAGCGGCTGCGCGGCGGGCGCCTCGGTCTGCGGCACCACGGCGCGCTGGTCGGTCAGCAGGGCGAGCGGTTGCATCACCGCCTCGCCGTGGCGCAATGACACCGGGCCCGCGACGGCGCGCAGGGCGCCCCACTCCCCGGCGAGCGCACGCGCCAGCGCATCCACAGCGCCGGGGGCCGCCGCACGGTGCGGCAGGGCCAGGTGCAGCGCGGCCGCCGAGGCGCCGCATCCGTCACCCCCGGCGGGCGCCGCTTGCACGATGCGCGCATGCAGCACCTGCGCGGCCGCGTCCCATTCGCAGTCCTCCACCTGCATGCCGCCGCCGGCCAGCACGTGCAGCGATCCGCCCGCCCCCCCGGCGGCGCCCGTGGCCGCAAGACGCGGGCGCACGAAATCCGGCAAAGCGGTGCGCAGCCGGTCCACCAGCGATTCCACGCTGCTCTGGCGCAGGGGAGCGCCCAGCTCGTCCCACGCGGTGGGCGACAGCGGCATCACGCCGGTCTGGCGCGCGCCGGAGCCGATATCGATGGCGCCATTGGCGCGGCGCGTCGCGGTCTTGGTGATGACTTGGCCCGCCGCGATCTGCCGCAGCGGGAACCCCGCCACCCGGCGCGCTGAAAGCGCCTGCGCGGGCCCGCCTTCGCCGCGCGGCCAGTGGCGCTCCAGCACCGTCACGGTCTGCGTGTCCGGATCGGCGAACAGCACGCTGGCGCCTTCTGACGTGTCGTCGGCCCACAGCGCCGCCCCCAGCGACACGAGCTTGAGGTGGTCCAGCGCCACTTCGCCCTGTACGCCGATGCCCAGGATCTGGCTCGCATGCAGCGGCGGTCGGGCCGCATCCAGGGGCAGGTCGGCGGCCTCTTCGGCATGCACCGCGGCGCGGGGCCGGGCCCACAGTTCTGCCGCCACCTGCAGCGTGTGCGTGGGATCGTCGCGGCTGCTGCGCGCCTGTTGCGACTGCAGCAGCCGCCACAGCTCGGCCAGGCCGTCGTCCACCCAGCGCCAGCCCAGCGCCTGCGCCCGCACGCGCACCGCCGCGAAACGGGCCTCCAGCGCCATCGGGGGCTGCGAGGTGCCTTCGAGCCACAGCGCCAGCAGCAGGCCGTCCAGGGCCTCGCGCAGCGGCGCCGCCTCTGCGGAGCGCAGCCGGCCAGGGGGCGCCGCCGGCTCCGTGGCCGCCGGTCCCTTCCCGGTCCCCGTGCCCGTGCCCGTCTCCGCTTCCGCCGCGGTGCCATCGGCTTTCGGGGCCGCCGGCGAGGCCTGGCCGCGCGGCAGCACCTCCACCATGGTGTCGTCGCTCCCCGCCGCCAGTTCGCCCGCCGCCCGGAAGGCCCACACGGCGACCACGACGTGGGCGCAGCCGCTGCCCTGCCGGCAATCGCAGCGTGCGTGTGCCAGCGAGCTGCGCGAGAAAAAGCGCACGGTGCACATCGGCAACCGCGCCGCGGGCGGCACTGAAGGGCCGTGCCAGGGCTGCACCGCCACCACCGGCCGCGATGCCGCCAGGCGCGCGGCCTGCTCCATCACCGTGGGCGTGACGCTGGCCGCCACCGTCGCATCGTCGAAATGGGCGGGGCTCCAGGGGCCTACGGCGGCGGCAGCCACCGGAGCCACCGACGCGGCGACCGCGGCGCCGGCCTCGCCATCGGCATCGGCATCGGCATCGCCGGCTTCTGCTTCAGCGGTGGCGGTGGCGGTGGCTCCGGCTGCGGCCTCTGCGGCACGGGCCTGCTGCTGGTAGGCCAGCACCAGCATCACGCGGTGCCGGCACATGCCGCTGGCCGCGCAGGTGCAGGTGGCATCGCGCAGCGTGCGGCCGGGCGGCAGGCGCGTGCATGCGCCGTCGGCGAACTCCGCCACCACCGTGCCGTCGGCTTGCGTCGCCAGCCGGGGCAGCAGGCCCGCGGCCACGTCCTTCTGCGCGCGCTTCACGAAGCCCGCGTTGGCCAGGGCGGTGAGCGCCTCGGGCGTGAGTTCGAGCAGATCGGCCCGGTCCGCCGCGCCAGTCATGCCTGCACCTTCTCGGCCAGCCAGGCTGCGAGCTGCCCCGGCGTCATCGCGCCCACCTGCGCGCCCTCGCGCACGAGCCGCGCGGCCATCTCCCGGTCGTAGGCGGGTTCGGCCTGCGCATCGAGCGCGGCCAGGCCCAGCACCCTGGCGCCCGCACCGGTCAGGGCCTTCACGCGGCGCACCAGCTCGCCCGGGTCGCCGCCTTCGTAGAAATCGCTCACCAGCACGACGATCGTGCGCGCCGGGCTGGCCACCAGCGACTGCGCGTAACCGACGGCCTTGGCGATGTCGGTGCCGCCGCCCAGCTGCACCTTCATGAGCAGCTCCACCGGGTCGGACACATCGGCCGTGAGGTCCACCACCTGCGTGTCGAAGGCCACCAGCCGCGTGCGCATGCCCGGCAACTGCCACAGGCAGGCGGCCATCACCGCGCTGTG
This sequence comes from Acidovorax sp. PRC11, assembly GCF_031844105.1. NCBI lineage: Bacteria > Pseudomonadati > Pseudomonadota > Betaproteobacteria > Burkholderiales > Comamonadaceae > Acidovorax > Acidovorax sp. PRC11. Next base: position 199,934 of record NZ_JAUZUQ010000008.1, read on the forward strand.
GATGACGGAGTCGACCATCGAGCCGCTCTGGTCGATGAGCAGGATGATGTCCCACGGCTCGGCATGCCGGCGCGTGCGGCTCACGAACACGGGCCGCTCCAGGTAGAGCCTGCCGCGTGCCGGGTCCCAGCGGCGCAGGTTGGCCGCGAGCGTCCGCTGGAAGTCGAAGTTGCGCGCCACCTTCAGGCGCGAGCGCCGGCGCCGGTCGCGGCTGCCGCCGAAGGCCTGCCGCACCTCGGTCGCGAGCTTTTCCATGATGCGACGCACGACCTCGGCGACCAGCCGGCGCGCGGCGGCGAGCACGTCGGGGTTCATCAGGTGCTTGGTGTGCAGCACCGCGCGCAGCAGCGATTCCGACGGCTCGATGCGTTCCAGCACGTCGAGGTTCGTGACGACCTCGTCGATGCCGTAGCGCTCCACCGCATCGCGCTCCAGGCGTTCGATCACTTCCTTGGGAAAGAGCGTGTGGATGGCGTTGATCCAGTCCGGCGTGCTCAGCGCCGAGGGGCCCAGGCCGGCGCTGCGCTCGCCGCGTTCGGCCCGGTCGCCATCGCGGCCGTAGAGCCATTCGAGGGCTGCGTCGGCCGCCTGCGCCGCCTCGCCGAGCGCACCGCAGGACGGCTCGGCCGGCTCGCCGAGCAGCAGGCGCCAGCGTTGCAGGGGATCGGGGATCGAGAGGGTCATGCGGAGGCTCCGGTACCGGCGTGGATGCCCCACGCCGCCAGCCGCGCGGCCGCGGCCGCTTCGGCGGCACGGGCGCGTGCGATGTCTTCGGCGGCGAAGCCGCCTGCCTGCGCGGCGGTGAGCGCGCGGCGCGACAGGTGCTGCGCGCCGTGCAATGCGAGCACCTGTCCGGCCAGATCACCGCGCTCGCGTGGCGGCAGCCAGGCGAAGGCCGCGCGCAGGGCGGGCAGCGCCTGCACGAAGTCGTTGTCGTCCAACGCGCGCACGCGGCGGTCCATGGCGGCGGCGAACGCCGGTTCGGTGGCCAGCACCTCGCGAGCGAGCGCCAGCAGACCGGCGAGCGCGTCGCCCAGGGTGGCTGCGGTCATGGCGCCGAGCAGGTCCATGGCGTCATGGACGCCATTGCCGGGATGCGCGCCGCCGTCGGCATCGCCACTGCCATCGCTCGCGCCAGCGTCGCCCACGCCTGGGACTGCAGCGGCACGCCCCGCGAGCGCCAGGACCGCGCCGAGCGCCGCCCCCCGGCTGATCGGCGCGGCCTGCGGATCGGCCGCCTTGCGCCGCCACACGGCCAGGGCGCGTGCGGGTTCCAGCGAGAGCGGCGCCGGGGCGCCGTCGTGCAGGTCCGCCAGCGTGTCCGCCACGATCCGGTGCAGGGCCCGGTGGCCGTTCAGGTGGTCTCCCACGTCGGCCGGAGCGACGGCTGCGGGAGCTTCCAGCAGCCACAGCGCGCGGTCGAAGCCCGCCTCCACCACCACGCGCAGCACGGGCGCATCGGCCATGCCGAGCATCTGTCCGTGCCGCAGCAGCGTGTGCAGCACGCCCAGGGCGGGCGCCAGGGCTTCGAAGCGCGGCTCCTGCGCGATGGCCGCGCCGATGTCCCGCAGGAGCCCCGTGCTCAGGGCCGCCAGGCCCGCCCAGGCCGCGCGCTGCAGGCCCTCCGCCAGCGGGGCGATGCGGCCCCGGGCCTGCCGAAGGTCGTCCTCCAGCCGCGCGCGGGCCGCGTCGGCCAGCGTCGCGCCCCAGGCACCGGCTTCGATCAGGGCGGCCTGCTGCTCCAGCGGCTCGCTCAGGGCCCAGGTTTCCGTGCGCTCCCCGGACATCGCCTGCGCCGGGCCGGCGGTGCGCACCACGCCCGGCAGCCGCAGCAGGGCCAGCCGGTGCAGGATGCGGCTGCGGGCACGGTCGCCGTCCTGCAGCAGATCGAGCCGGACGGTGCCGCGCAGCGCGAGGCCATGCGCCGCCAGTTCCGCGTGCAGTGCCGCCACCAGCGGCGGCTGCGGCGTGCCGGGTGCGAGGCGGCCCGCGGCGTCGCCGGCCAGCACGTCCATCGCCTGCACCAGCACCGGGTCGGTGCCGGCGCGCAGCGGCCCGCGGTAGGTCCAGGGCAGGGGAGCGTCCAGCGCATCCTTGACGAGCGCACCCGCGAGCGCGTCGAGCCAGTCCGAGCGCAGCGGGTTCCGGTGGCCGCGCAGCCGCGCGAGGCCCATCGCCCGCGCGTGCACGGCCATCAGGTCGGCGGTGGAGGCGGGCAGCCGGCGGTCGCGCAGCCGCTGTACCACGTGCCGCAGCGCCTCTCGCGCGGCGCCCCCGGGGCCGTGCTCCCAAAGCCACTGGTAGTACTGCGGCGAGGGCATGCCCGAGGCATAGCCCGCGAAGGCGTCGAGCCGGCGGAAGGTGTAGGGCACGAGGTAGGAGCCGAAGCGCAGCGGCGCGTCGGCCGCCGCGGCGTGCGGTGACGTGCCGCCGCCGTCCGCATCGGCATCGGCATCGGCATCGTGGGCACCGGGCAGCGGCACCGCGGGTTCGTCCGGCGGCAGCCCGCGCCAGAGCCGCGCGAGCGCGGGGGCGTGGTAGCCGCCGCAGACGACCACCACCGGCCCCGCCGCCTGCGCCATCGCCCAGGCGATCCACCGCGCCATCATGCGTTCGCGCGCCTGGTTGCCGAGCGAGCCGGCTTCGCCGTCGCCGCGCATGTGGCTGAAATACGTGGACAGGCGCAGGGCCAGGGAGTCTCCAGTGCCTTCCGTCTCCGCACCCGTGCCCGCATGCGAATCCGCCACCGCCGCTCCGCCGTCCTCGAAGAGATGGTCCCAGAGCGCGTCCCGGCCCTGCACCGCGAGCTTTTCCGCCAGCGCGCGCTCGTAGGCCTCGGCGCGGGCCTGGTGCCCGGCATCCGCTGCGTCGGCATAGCGGTTCTCCAGATGGGCGAAGGCCGGATGCCATGCGGGCAGGTCGATGAAGCGCAGCCGCGCCCCGGTCTCGCGGCCCACCTGCAGCGCCTGCCACTCGGGCGAGTGCTCGGCGAACGGTGTCCACGATCCGCGATGGGTGTCGCCGTGCGACAGGTAGCTGTAGATCGCCACCGGCAGCCGGTGGGGGAGGGCCAGCTCATCGAGCCGGCCGTTGAAATCCGCCGGCCCCTCGATCAGCACGAAGGCCGGCCGCAGCGCGCGGATGCGCTCGGCCACCAGCCGCGCGCAGGCGGGGCTGTGGTGGCGCACGCCGAGGATGACGGGATCGCCGCCCGGCACCGTGCCCTCCCTCACGGCAGCCGGTGGCGCGCTTCGTAGTACGCGCGCCAGTGCGCGCCCGTGCGCTGGGCCGCCTTCTGCTCGAAGTAGCGGCGCAGCTTGGCGCGGTCGTCGGCGTTGTCCTTGACCACCGTCCCGGCGATGCAGTCCACCAGATCGGCGGGCGAGCCCTCGCGCTGCTCCAGGAACCACGCGCGCACGCCCACGGCGTGGGCGACGTTCACGGCCTCCGCCGTGGACATGACCGCCGAGAGGCGGTCCATGGCCGCATCCGCGGGCGCGCCGCCATGGCCGTCGGCCGGTGCGCCGCGCAGGTCGCGGAAGGTGGACACCAGCAGCTCCACCACCGGCTGCGGCACGGCATGCGGGATGCCGCTCTGCGCCAGCAGCCGCGCGCTGGCGTCCTGCACCAGCGACAGCTCGCGGTCGAAGTCGAGGATGGGGAATACGGTCTCGAAGTCGAAACGGCGCTTGAGCGCCGCGCTCATCTCGTTCACGCCGCGGTCGCGCGTGTTGGCCGTGGCGATGATGTTGAAGCCCTCGCGCGCATAGAGCATGGCGTGCTCGCCCGCGAGCTCCGGCACCGCCATCACGCGGTCGGAGAGCATGCCCAGCAGGCAGTCCTGCACTTCCAGCGGCGCGCGCGTGATCTCCTCGAAGCGCACGATGCGCCCCTGCTGCATGCCCTGGTAGAGCGGTGCGGGTACGAGCGCACGCGGGCTGGGCCCTTCGTTGATCAGCAGCGCATAGTTCCAGCCGTACTTGATCTGGTCTTCGGTGATCGAGGCGCCGCCCTGGATGGTCAGCGTGGAGATGCCCGAGATCGCCGTGGCGAGCAGTTCCGACAGCAGCGACTTGGCCGTGCCGGGCTCGCCCACCAGCATCAGGCCGCGGCCGGTGGCCAGCGTCACCAGCATGCGTTCGATGCCCGCCACGGGCGCGACGATCTTGGGCGCGATGCCCAGCGCCGCGTCGCCGAGGATGAAGCTGCGCGCGGCCCGCAGGCCCATCGACCAGCCGGGCGGGCGCGGGTCGGTGTCCTGGGCGCGCAGGCGCTCCAGTTCGGCGGCGTGGAGGATCTCTGCGGGCGGGCGCTGCAGCGGAGCGCCGGCTGCGGCATCGCCGGAGGGTGCCGGTTTGCGGGAAGTGGCCATATGGAATCGGGGGTCGGAGAAGTGGGGGAGCGGCTGCGCACGGCGCCCATCAGGCGCGCAGTCCCTCCATGTCGCGGATCAGTTCGCTCGCGGAGATGGCGTCCAGCCGCCCGATCGCCTCGGGGTTCTGCATGTCGCCCCAGGCCGACGGCTTGCCGACCTGCACCTCGCCCAGCTCCTGTTCGGGGTATTCATCCACCATGCCGACGATGATCCCCGGGTCCAGGTGCAGCTCGATCACGCGGTCGGCGCCCAGCGGCTTCGTGAAGTACCAGATGCAGCCGGCGTCCTGCGCCTGGCCGCGGCGCCAGCCCTTGTTCACCAGGCCCAGCACGCGGCCCGTCGGCACCTTGGCCTTCACCCAGCGAGAGAGCTTGGTGCCCGCCTGCTCGGCCTCGGTCAGCGTATAGGTGTCGCGGCCGATCTGCGGGAAGGGCTGCAGCAGTTCGTAGTCGGCGAAGATCTGCCCGAAGGCGGCCGCATCCTCGGGCGTGATCTCCAGCGCATGCGGCACGCCGATGCGCACCTGCGCCCCCTCGGGAATGTCGAACGGATCGTCCTCGGCGGTGGTGGCGCTGCCGTCCTCTGCCACGCGGAAGCAGGCCGACAGCAGGCCGCCGTGGCTGCCGCCGTCCTCCACCGCGTACACGCCCCAGACCAGGCGCTGCACGATGTGGCGCACCAGCGGGTGGCCGGCCAGGAAGGTGCGGAACACCTCCGGCGTCCAGCGGCGGCGCGTGCACATGGCCACCTCCAGCCGCAGCAGTTGCTGGCTGGCGATGGTGCGCGCATCCTTCTTGAGCAGCTTGAAGCGCTCCACCGCTTCCTGCGAGAGCGCCGCATCGTCGGTCTTCTTCGGCTTGGGCAGGTCCGGCAGGCGTGCGCCGTCGCTGCCGTCCGCCGCGATCTCGCGCACGTAGGGTTTGAGGGTTTCGTCGAAGCCCACCTTGAAGGCGCGGGGCCCGAAATCCAGCCGCAGCGTGCCCTGCGCGTCCAGGCCCAGGTCGGGCGCGAGGCGGTCCTCCAGCTCCTCGGGCTGAGTCCGCGCGCCTCGGCGATCTCGGCGATCTTCTCCCGCGCCTTGTCCTGCAGGCCCTTGAACTTGACCTTCTGGGCGATGCCGTTGAGCAGCATCAGTGCGACATCGGTGCCGATCTGCGCGAGCACGTCCAGCCCGGTCACGGCGCGCGCATGCGCGGATTCGCCCGGCCATGCACGGATGAACGGAGTGAGCCGGCGGGCCGTGTCGTCGGTGCCGAGCAGCCCGAGGGCGGTCAGCGCCCAGCCTTCCTTCGAGGGGCCGCCCGCCTCCAGCCAGGCGCTGAACGCATCCCAGGCGAAGTCGGCCAGCGAATCGGGCGTGCAGGCCTCGCGCACCAGCGCGATGCCGGCATACACCTCTTCGCTGGTGGGGAAGGTGAGCATCTGCCCGAGCGCGTCCAGCGCGTCGTCCGGCAGGGCCTTGCCCTGGCCCGCGCCGCCCCGCAGCACCGGCCGCCGCCAGCCGCGCGGTTGCCAGAATTCCGGCAGCTTCGCGCGCTTGGTGGGGAAGCGGTCGAGCGGGCTTTCGTCGAGCACCGCGCGCAGCGCCTGCACCACGGTATCGTCGCCATAGCGCGCTGCCACGTCGAGCAGCAGCGTCTCATGGCCCTGGGAATACAGCAGGCGCAGTGCCGCACCCGCGCAGTCGCGCGCCTCGCCGGCCTTGCCCAATGCCGGCGCGATGAGCGCGCAGGCCGCATGTTCGGGGTATTGGAGCAGCCATGCGCGGCCCGCGGCCCGTGCGGTCTTGAGCTTCGCAAAGGCGCGCGCGGCCGTGGCGGCGATCTCCACCGCGCCGTAGTGCATCGCCCAGGACAGGTTCTCGGTCGGCTTCTGGCGCACCATCGCGGCCAGTGCCGGCAGCGCGGGCAGGCCCAGCGTGGCGATCGCGTACCCGATGTCCCCGCCTTCCGTCTCGCCGGCCACGGCATTCCAGAACGGCACGGCCATCTCGGGCGGCAACTGCGCCGCCGCGGTGGCATCGAAGCTGTACCAGTAGTAGCGCTCATGCTGGCGTTCGGCCACCGTGGAGCGCCAGGCCGCGATGAGCGTTTTCACGTCCCCCTCGCGGATGGCCCGCTCCGCGTCCCCGCGCAGGGGCGCGGGTCGCTGCTGCCGCTTGCGTTGGCCGAAGCCCAGCAGGTCCAGCAATTCGGCCACGTCCTGGGCGGCCCGGGCGTAGCGTGTCATCTGCCACGAGTTCAGGCGGCGGGCTTCCTCGCGTTCGCCGGGCGCCCACTGTTCCACGGGCGCCAGCGGCAACGGCTCCAGCGACAGCACCGCGGCCGTCTTGCGGACGGTCTTGGCGAGCCACGGCGGGCGGGCGAGCACGTCGGGCAGTTCGTCCGGCGCCGCCACCTCGGCAGGGCCCGCGAGCAGTGCCAGCCGCCGGTCGATGGCGGCCTGTGCGGCGGTGTCCAGCCAGGGCCGCAGCAGCGGCAGGCTGTCGCCGTGCGCACGCAGCAGGCGCGAGAGCATCGGCGTGAGCAGGCCGGCTTCCTTGCCGTCGGCCGCCACCAGCCGCGACAGCGCGGCGATGCCCGCGAGCGGCCAGCGGTCCACCGCCAGCGAGAGCCGGGCGAGTTCGCTCTTGGATTCGCTCGCGACCCGGGCCAGCGCCGACACGGCCTCGGGCGTGCCGATGGCGGCGAGCGCCTCGCCCGCGGCTTCGTTGCCGGCACCGCGCTCCAGCACCGCCACCGCGCCGCAGCCGCGCTCGCGCACGGCGGTGGCCACCATGCGCGTGTTGCCCCAGAAGCCTTGGGAATAGCCCACCCGCGTTTTGGCGGCGATGGCGAGCGCTGCGGAATCCGCGGCGGTGAGCAGCAGCCAGTGCAGGGTTTCGGGCGCATCTTTCTCGGCACCGAGCCGGTGCGCGAGCGCATCCGACAGAGCGGGCCGGTCCGGCAGCAGCAGCGCCAGCACCGGCTGGCGGCTGGGGTGCAGCGAGGGCAGGGCGGCCTCGATCCGGGCCGCGCAGTCCTCCCATTCGGCCTGCGGCGCGGCCGCGAGATAGGTGCGGAAGGATTCCTCGCCCTGGCCCAGCGGGCCGCGCCAGCCGTTGCTCATGGGGCGGGTCACGGTGCCCGAGAGTTGCAGCCGATGCTTGTCCGCTTTCCGGTCGTAGACGCTCGTGGCCTCGGTCCGCTGCGCTGCGATCAGGATGTCCACTGCGCCCGGCAGCCCGTACTGCGCGACGAGGTAGTCCGCGATCGCGGCGCCGCCGGCGTTCTCGCCCTGGTAGCCGGACATGGAGAGCGCCAGCGCCAGCAGCACCGTGTCGGCCTCCGCGTCGGCCGATGCATCGGCCTGGCCCAAGCGATCGATGGTGCGCTGCAGCGCCTCGCGCAGCGCGGCGTCGCTGCCTGGCAGGTCCAGCTGCATGTCCAGCGCGGTGCGCGCCCGCTGCCAGGCCTCCGCCAGAGGCAGGATCGGCCGCGGCTGCGGGAACCGGCGCGAGGCATAGGCTTCGCGAAGCATCTGCGGCGACAGCCGCACCGGGTCGCCTCCGGCCCGCCAGGGCGGCACCTGCGCCTCGCCACCGCCCTCTGCCGCCAGGGCAGTGGACAGCCGCGCCGGGGCGGATTCCTCCTGCGCCGCGCGGTCCGCGGCCTCGGCGATCAGCGCCCGCGCGAGGCCATGTGCCTCTTTCGATACCCGTGCCGGAGAGCCCCAGCCGTCCAGCAGGCCGTCGGATTTCAACTGCTCGAACGCCATGGCCGCGCCCTGGTCGCTCACCCCGTGCTGGCGCTTGATCACGGCCGCAGACAGCACGTCGTCCACCTTCAAGGTGCCTTCGGCGATCTGCGCCCAGGTGGCCGCCACTGCGCGCTCGCACTGCGCATCCAGGCCTTCGGACGGAGGCGGGGCCGGCACGGAAGCCGGGGCGGGCGCCTTCGCGGAGGCCGGCTTCGCAGGCACCGGCGTGGCGCCGATCGCCGCCCCCGGCGCCACGCCCACTTCCGCGTAGCCCTTGCCGGTCTTTTCGGTGACCAGCCTGGCCATCGCCGCCGTGGCCTTGGCGGCATCCGCGAACGGCTTGGTCTGGCTCTGGCCGGCGGTGCCGATGCGGCCCCACCGGACGTTCAAATCGGAGCCTGCCTGCTCCACTTCCCAGAATTTGCTGGAGTTTCCCTCGATCAGTTCGAAACGTCGCATGAAGTCGTGAATCCTTTCGGAAAATGCGCCTCAAGGGGCTGCGGTGCGGGACCGCGGGTAGGTATGGCGGCCCGTGCGGGCCGGGGCGGAGCGGAGAGGGAACGGTCAGCGGCTGCCCGGCGGCAGGCCGGCGCCTTCCGCCGGTGGCGCCGCGGGCTCGGCCGCAGCGGCGATTTCCTGCCGCTCCTTGGCCATCTGTTCCACCAGTTGCTGGCGGCCCTGCTTGGCCACGGCGATCATCTTGGCACGGTCCTTGTGGTGCGGGTACATCCGGTCGGCCAGCGCGATGTTGTGGTGGCGGAACCGGTTCGCGAGCGCCTCGGCCTCGGCAGCCGGCATGCCGATCACCTCCAGCACGGTGCGCGCGGTCTTCAGGCTCGATTCGAACACTTCGCGTTCCACCCGCTCCACGCCCAGGTCGCGCAGCGCGTTCCAGTGCGTCACGTCGCGCGCGCGGGCCACGATCTGCAGCTGCGGGAAATGCTTGCGCGCGGTCTTCACGATCTTGAGCGACTGCTCGGTGTCGTCCACCGCCACCACCAGCACGCGGGCCTGCGCCGCGCCGGCGATGCGCAGCAGGTCGAGCCGCGTGGCGTCGCCGTAGAACACGCGGTAGCCGAAGGTGTGCGCCACCTCGAGCATCTCGACGCTGTGATCGAGCACCGTGGCCGGCACGCCCTGCGCCAGCATCATGCGCGCCACGATCTGCCCGTAGCGGCCGAAGCCCGCGATGATCACCGGCGCCTCCTGCGGCTCGGAGATCTCCTCCACGTCCGGCGGCGGCTCGGTGCCCAGGCGCGCATGGCGCCGCAGCAGCACGCGGTCGAGCGCGGTGAGCAGCAGCGGGCTCAGCAGCATCGACAGCGCCACCGCGCCGATGAGCAGCGAGGACGTCTCGGCCGGAATGGCGCCCGCTCCGGCGGCCGTCTGGAACACCACGAAGGCGAACTCGCCGCCCTGCGCGAGCAGCAGCGTGAACACCGGCCGCTCCTGGTAGGCCATGCCCGTGGCGCGCGCGAGCGTGTAGATGACCGCGCCCTTGATGGCGAGGAAGCCGAACAGCAGCGCCAGCATGGTCCAGGGCGAACGCATCAGCGCGCCGAAATCGATGCTCATGCCCACGGCCATGAAGAACAGGCCCAGCAGCAGGCCCTTGAAGGGCTCCAGGTCGGTCTCCAGTTCGCGGCGATATTCGCTCTCGGCCAGCAGCACGCCGGCCAGGAAGGCGCCCAGCGCCATCGACAGGCCCACCGCCAGCATCAGCATCGCCGTGGCCACCACCAGCAGCAGCGCCGCGGCCGTGAAGATCTCCGGCGTGCGGCTGCGTGCGATCCAGCGCAGCAGCGGCCGCAGCAGCAGGCGCCCGCCCAGCACGATGCCGCCCACCACGCCGACGATCTTCGCCGCCTCCAGGGCGAGGCCGCTCGCGGTGTGCGGCTGGGCCGCCGCCGCGCTGCCTTCCGCGCCGGCCGCCAGCAGCGGCAGCAGCGCCAGGATCGGGATGGCCGCCACGTCCTGGAAGAGCAGGATCGAGAACGCCTTCTGCCCGCCGTCGGTGCGCATCAGGTTGCGCTCGGCCAGCACCTGCAGCGCGATCGCCGTGGACGACAGCGCCAGCCCGAGCGCGCCGACCAGCGCGATGCGCCAGGGCAGCCCGCAGGCCCAGGCCACGGCCCAGAGCAGGGCCGCGCATCCCAGCACCTGCGCGCTGCCGAGCCCGAAGATCGGCCGCCGCAGGCTCCAGAGGCGGCTCGGCTGCAGTTCCAGCCCGACCAGGAACAGCATCAGCACCACCCCGAATTCCGCGAAGTGCAGGATGTCCTGCACATTGCTCACGAGGCCCAGGCCCCACGGCCCGATGGCGATGCCGGCCGCGAGGTAGCCGATGATCGCGCCCAGCCCGAGCGCGCGTGCGATGGGCACCGCCAGGACGGCGGCGCTGAGGTAGAGGAATCCGTAAGTGAGCCAGGTGGGTGCGTGGGCCATGGACGCGGTGTCGGCAGCGATCGGTTCGGGAGGGATGGACGGCGCGCGGCGCAGGAGGGCGTGCGGACGGACCGCGGCAGCGGTCGCGTTGCGGCACGGGCGGCGCGCCGGGACATTGTGCAACGTTAACATCCCGTGCTGCCGCACCGGCCGCGAAGCCGGCGTCCCCCTCTTTCTGCAGCGCGTCCTTCCCATGGAATTCCACACCTGGCTCGCCTTTCTGGCGGCATCCTGCCTCATCGCCCTCTCGCCCGGCTCGGGCGCGGTGCTCTCCATGAGCCACGGCCTCGCCTACGGCGTGCGCCGCACCGGCGCCACCATCCTGGGACTGCAGCTCGGCCTGCTGCTCGTGCTGGTGATCGCCGGCGCGGGCGTGGGGTCGCTGCTGCTGGCCTCCGAAACCGCCTTCGGCGCCGTGAAGGTGCTGGGCGCGTGCTACCTGATCTACCTCGGCTTCACGCAGTGGCGCGCGGGCGGCGCCGCGTCCCTGCTGGACGGTGGCGAGGGCGTGCCCGCGGGTTCCTGGCGCAGGCGCTGCGCGACGGGCTTCCTCACCAACGCCACCAATCCCAAGGGCATCATCTTCATGGTGGCCGTGCTGCCGCAGTTCCTGACGGAGGCGCGCCCGCTCTGGACGCAGCTGCTCGCCATGGCCGCGACGACGGTGGCCGTGGACCTGACGGTGATGCACGGGTATGCGGCCGGCGCCAGCGCGCTGCGGCGCCTGCTGCGCAGCCCGCGCGCCGTGCGCAACCAGAACCGCGTCTTCGGCGGCCTGCTCATGGCGGTGGGCGCCGGGCTGTTCTTCGTCAAGCGCGGCGGCCAGCACGCCTGAGCCGGCGGCACCGGCCGGCTTGCGCGGTCACGGCGCAGCGCTACCATCGGCGTCCCGCAACGCACGCATTCCGCCATCGAGGAGAGTCGCACATGCCCATGATCGCAGTGGCAAACCCCAAGGGGGGAGTCGGCAAGTCCACGCTTGCCATGAACGTGGCCGGCTTTTTCGCGAGCCAGGGCCACACCGTCGCCCTGGGCGACCTGGACCCGCAGCAATCGTCCCGGCTCTGGCGCAGCCTGCGCCCGGCCACGGCCCGGCCCATCGCCGACTGGGAGACCCCCCAGGGCGCCGCGCTGCGTGCGCCGCGCGACGCCAGCCACGCGGTGCTCGACACCCCCGCCGGCCTGCACGGCGCGGCGCTCAAGGACATGCTCAAGCTCGCCGACAAGGTGCTCGTGCCGCTGCAGCCCAGCGTCTTCGACATCTTCGCCACGCGCAGCTTCCTCGACGAGCTGGCCGCGCACCGGCAGGCAGCCTCCACCCGCATCGGCATCGTCGGCATGCGCGTGGACGGCCGCACGATCGCGGCGGACAAGCTCCAGGAATTCGTGGAAGGGCTCGGCCTGCCCGTGCTCGGCATGCTGCGCGACACGCAGAACTACGTGCACCTCGCGGCGCAGGGCCTGTCGCTGTTCGACGTGGCGCCCGGCCGCGTGGCGCGCGACCTGGAGCAGTGGCGCCCCGTGTGCGACTGGCTGGCCGCCGACTGAACTCCGGCTCCCGTCGCTATCGCCCGGCCGGAGCGGGTCGTTGCCCTGTCGCCGGCCCGACATGCCGCCATGCGCCCGCCGCACTACAGTGCGGTGCATGAAGAAGACCTTCCATTCCTATTCGGAGCTGGCCGCCTGCGTCGGCAGCGAGGTGGCCGTCACCGAATGGATCCCCGTCACGCAGGAGCAGGTGAACCGCTTCGCCGAGGCCACGGGGGACCACCAGTGGATCCACGTCGATCCCGAACGCGCGGCGCAGGGTCCGTTCGGCGGCCCGATCGCCCACGGCTTCCTGACGCTCTCGCTGCTGCCGCGCTTCTTCGAGGCGGCCTTCGACATCGAGGGCGCGCGCATGGGCGTCAACTATGGCCTCAACCGCGTGCGCTTCATGTCGCCCGTGCCGGTCGGCAGCCGCCTGCGGGCCCGGCTCACGCTGCTGGCCTGCGAGCCGGCGGCGCCGGACGGCGTGCAGATGACCTGGCAGGCCACCATCGAGCGCGAAGGCGCCGACAAGCCGGTCTGCGTGGCCGAATCGCTCACGCGCAATTACGGCGCGCCGGCCTGATCCCCCGGCGGCAGGGATCTCAGTGGTCGCCGCTCACGATGGTGTGCGCGCGGGCCGCGGCGATCGCTTCGGCGCGCACCTGCTCGCGCGTGGCCACCTGGGTATTGCCGTCGGACTGGCCGGACAGCGCCAGGGGCGCGGGAACGTTGCTCCAGTCGCCGTCGCGCGGCAGCGTGCCGTTCTGGCGGGCGGCCACGAGGTCGGCGACCACGGCTTCGCGCGTCAGCGTGCTGGACGTGGCCTGGTTCACGGCCGGGTAGTGGATCCAGTCGGTCTGCGTGCCGGTGTCGGCCTGGGCCGAGAAGGCGCTCAGGGCGATGACGGCGGCGGCGAATGCGAGAGGCTTGCGGTTCATGGTGTGTTCCTTTCCTGTGAGTGGATGTCTTCACTGTACGCAGGGTTAACCCCGGGAAAAACCGTGCCGCCGGCAATGATTAATTCGTGAAACTGAAATAATCTCGGTCCGTCACGTCTCTTCGTTTCAGTGATGGACAGATTGCTCACCATGCGCGTGTTCCAGGCGGTGGCCGACGAAGGCGGCTTCGCGGCGGCCGCGCGGACGCTCGATCTCTCGCCCGCCGCGGTCACCCGGCTGGTGGCCGACCTGGAGGAGCACATCGGCACGCGGCTCCTGCAGCGCACCACCCGCAAGGTGTCGCTGACCGAAGCCGGCGAGGCGTACCTGCTGCGGGTGCGCAGCATCCTCGCCGACGTGGACGAGGCCTTCGCGGCCGCGCAGGCGCACACCTCCGACATCGCCGGGGTGCTGCGGCTGCTCGCGCCCCCGGCGCTCGCCGTCCACATCCTCGCGCCACTGGTGGCGGAGTTCCGGCGCCTGCACCCGCGCGTGGTGCTGGACATCCACGTCGACTCCGCGGTCGAGCCGGCCATCGGCGACTACGACGTGACGCTGCTGGGTGCCGACGAGCGCTACAACGCCAATGTCATCGCCCGGCCGATCGTCTCGCTCGACGGCATCCTCTGCGCCTCTCCCGAGTACCTGCGCGCGCACGGCATTCCGAAGGTGCCCGACGACCTCGCGCGGCACCAGTGCCTGCTGCGCCGCTTCGCGGACGCCCGGCCCCGGCTGCTGCGCCTGACCGACCCCACGGACGCCGCCCGGACGGTGGACGTGGCCGTGCAGCCCGTGTGCGTGGCCAACCACATCGACACGCTGCTGCGCGCCACGCTGGACGGCGCGGGCATCAGCGCGCAGCCGCTCGACCTCGCAGCGCCCCACCTGCGCGACGGCCGCTTGGTGCGGGTGCTGGCACCGTGGACGACGGGGCGCTACACGCTCTACGCGGCATTCCCCAGCCGCAAGTTCATGCCCGCCCGCACGCGCGCCTTCCTGGATTTCCTGGGGCGGAGCACCCGCTGGTCCATCGAGGAGGCCCTGCAGGTGCCGCCGGTCGCCTGATGCGGCCGAAGGCGGCTCCGCAGGCGGCGTCGGGCCTCACGCGGCCGGTGCCGGCACCGAAAAACCGTTCTGCCGCCACGCCTCGTACACCGTCACCGCCACCGCGTTCGACAGGTTCAGGCTGCGCTGCCCCGGAACCATCGGCAGGCGCAGCCGCTGCGCGGGCGCGAACGAGTCGCGCAGCTCGGGCGGCAGCCCGCGGCTTTCGGCGCCGAACACGAACCAGTCGCCGGGCGAGAACAGGGTTTCGTACACGGTGTGCACCCCGTGCGTCGTCATCGCGAAGATGCGCTCCGGGTCGGGCTGTGCATCGCGCAGGAAGGCCGTCCAGCCCGCATGCACCCGGACTTCGGCGTACTCGTGGTAATCGAGCCCGGCGCGCTTCATGAGCTTGTCCTCCATCGAAAAGCCGAGCGGCTCCACGAGGTGCAGGGTGCAGCCCGTGTTGGCGGCCAGGCGGATCGCATTGCCCGTGTTGGGCGGGATTTCGGGCTCGACGAGGACGATGTGGAACATGGAAGCTATTGTGGGGTGGCGTGCCGCGGCGCCGTGCGACGCCCTGGGCGGAGTTCGTTAAGAAACGTTACAAATGCCGAGTCGTCGGTTCTCCGGCAGCGGCGGCCGCCGCTACCTGGTCCGCGCCACGACCAGCGCCCCGACCTCGCCGGCACCTGCCTTGTGCAGCACGGCTGCCGCCGCATGCAGGGTGGCGCCGGTGGTCATCACGTCGTCCACCAGCACGATGCGTTTCCCCGCCAGCCGGCCGGCCCGCGCCGGGTCCACCGCGAACACGCCTTCCAGGTTGCGCAGGCGTCCGGCGCGCGAGAGCGTGCTCTGCGCCTCGGCATGCCGCAGGCGCAGCAGGGCGCGGGATTCCGTCTTGCCCGGCGCCAGCGCCCGGGCGAGCAGGGCCGACTGGTTGAACCCGCGCTCGCGCAGGCGGGCAGGGGCCAGGGGCACCGGCACGACCACGTCCGCCGCGTCCAGCAGCGGCTCCGCCCACGGCGTGCTGCGCAGCAGCAGGGCCAGGCTGTCCGCCCAGCCGGGATCGGCGCGGAACTTGAATCCGGTGAGCGCTTCCGCCCACGGGTAGCCGTAATCCACCGCGGCCACGCAGGCCGACAGCGGCGGCGGGCGCACGAGGCACTCGCCGCACCGCCGCACGCCCGCTGGAACGGGCAGGGCGCAGGTCGCGCAGCGGTGCCGGGGCTGCGCGAAGCGCTCCGCGCACCCATCGCACACGCGCCGCGCCGGCCACGACCGGCAGAAGGCGCACTGGCTGGGCACGGCACGGGCCGCGCCGGAGAGCCGGTCCGATATCCCTGAGAGCCACCGATTCCACATCGCCTCAATATACTGCCCGACCCGCTTCCCGCCGCTTCCTGTCCACCCCGATGTCCGCCCCCTCCGACCGCCAGCTTCCTCCCACGATCGACCCGGCTGCCGCCGCGCGCTGGCATGCGGGCGCGCCGGGCGCGTCTCCCTGGCTGCACGAGGAGGTCGCGCGCCGCATGGAAGACCGGCTGCAGTGGATCCGGCAGGCGCCCGCCGCCTGGGCGGACTGGGACCCGGTGCGCGGCGGCCTGCAGGGCCACGCGCTGGTGGCGGCGCGCTATCCCGGCGCCGCCGCGTGGATCGCCGAGACGGTGCCGCGGCACGTGCCCATGGCCCGCGAGGCGCTCGGCCAGCCGTGGTGGAACCCGCGGCGCTGGACGTCCGGGGCCGTGCAGTTCGGCGTGCCGCCCGACGGCGGCGTGCAGATGCTCTGGGCCAACATGGCCCTGCACCTCTCGGCCGACCCCCAGGCCCTGATCGCCCGGTGGCACCGCGCCCTGGCGGTGGACGGCTACCTGATGTTCTCGTGCCTGGGGCCCGACACCCTGCGCGAGCTGCACGCGCTGCATGCCGCGCTGGGCTGGCCGCCCGCGGGGCATGCAATGACGGACATGCACGACTGGGGCGACATGCTGGTCCAGCAGGGCTTCGCCGAGCCGGTGATGGACATGGAGCGCATCACCCTCACGTTCGCCACGCCCGCCCGGCTGCTGCAGGAGCTGCGCGAACTCGGACGCAACCTCCATCCGGCGCGCTTTCCGGCGCTGCGGGGGCGGCGCTGGCGCGAGCGGCTGGAGCAGGCGCTGGCCGACCGGCTCGCCAGCCCGGAGCACGGCGGCCAGCTCGCGCTGACGTTCGAGATCATCTACGGCCACGCCTTCAAGCCGGCGCCCCGGCTCAAGATGAGCGAGAGCAGCGCCGTGTCGCTGCAGGACATGCGCACCATGCTGCGCCAGGGCCGCGCCGGCGGGGCCGGGCCCGGCTGACGCGCCGCGGCCGGCGGGTTTTCCCCGGGCTGCCCGCACCCCGGCCCGCGGTGGGTGCAAGCTACAATTTGAGGGTTTCGGACACTGGCGGCCCGCGCGGCCGCTCCGGGTGCGGAACGCACGGCGCACGCCGTCCCGCCTGCCGCGTTCCCGAGCGCGCGGCGCCCGTGCGCGCCGCCTCCGCCCCCCGATGTCGCGGGGCCGCATCCTTCCTTCTCATGGTTTGTACGAAGCCGGGCCGCGGATGGCGCCTGCGCTCTTGCAATCGCGCCACGGGGACGGCATGCTGCGCAATGCAAGGCACGCTGCCCCTTCCGGCAGTGTGGTGAGACGAAGAGACAACCCGTGCAGCGCCGCCGGCATTGCACGTTCCGATTTCAATGGCACCGGGTTTCGCGGACCCCGTGGCGCCGCGCGGCAGGGCCGCCGCGCCCCGGCCCGGGCCCGCATGCGCCGGAGCGCCGCCCGACCCCACGCGGGCGCGCTTTCGGCAAAAGGTTTGATTGAGGCTGAGAAGTGAGAACTATGAAGAAAAGCATTTCCAACCTGCTGCCTTCGTTGCTGCTGCTGTGCGGTACCTGGGTGGGGGGCGCCGCGCAGGCCGTGCAGGACCTTCCCGGCGGCCCGGCCGTGCGACAGCTCAATCTCGCACCCCCGGTCACGCGCATCGCCGAGGAGCAGCACTTCCTGCACTGGATGATGCTGGTCATCTGCACGCTCATCTTCGTGGGCGTGTTCTCGGTGATGTTCTATTCCATCTGGAAGCACCGCAAGTCGCAGGGCGCCAAGCCCGCCAACTTCCACGAATCCGTCACGGTCGAGGTGATCTGGACCATCGTCCCCTTCATCATCGTGATCCTCATGGCCCTGCCGGCCACCAAGGTGCTCGTGGCCCAGAAGGACACCACCAACGCCGACCTCACCGTGAAGGTCACCGGCTACCAGTGGAAGTGGGGCTACGACTACATCAACGGCGAGGGCCAGGGCCTGGCCTACGTCTCCACGCTCGACAGCAGCCACCGCCAGCTCTCCGACAGCGGCAAGGTCGCCGACGCGCCGCCGGACTACCTCCTCAAGGTGGACAACCCCCTGGTGGTGCCGGTCGGCAAGAAGGTGCGCGTCATCACCACGGCCAACGACGTCATCCACTCGTTCATGGTGCCGGCGTTCGGCATCAAGCAGGACGCGATCCCCGGCTTCGTGCGCGACACCTGGTTCCGCGCCGACAAGGTGGGCGACTACTACGGGCAGTGCGCCGAGCTCTGCGGCAAGGAGCACGCCTACATGCCGATCCACGTGAAGGTGCTCTCGGCGGCCGACTACACCCAGTGGGTGGCCGGCGAGAAGAAGAAGGCGGCCGCCAAGGCCGATGACCCGAACAAGGTCTGGACGCTCACCGACATCGTCGCGCGCGGCGAGAAGGTGTATGCCGCCAACTGCGCGGCCTGCCACCAGGCCAACGGCAAGGGCGCGGGGCCCATCAAGCCCCTCGACGGCTCCGCCATCGTGAAGGACGAGGACCATGCCAAGCAGATCCAGATCGTGCTCAAGGGCGCGGCCGGCGGCGCCATGCCGTCGTGGGCGCAGCTGAGCGACACCGATCTCGCGGCCGTGGTGAGCTATACCAAGAACGCCTGGTCCAACAAGACCGGGCAGATCGTCCAGCCCGCGGAAATCGTGGCACAGCGGGGCAAGTGAGCGGCACGCCGCCCCCGCCCCACGCCCAGCAGAGCCGACAGCCAGAGCATTGAGGAACCCGACATGAGCGCAGTTCTCGACAACACCGGCCACACCGCCGGCCACGCGCACGACCACCACGACCATGCGCACCACGGCCCCACGGGCTGGCGCCGCTGGGTGTTCGCCACCAACCACAAGGACATCGGCACGCTGTACCTGCTGTTCTCGTTCACCATGCTGATGATCGGCGGCTTCCTGGCGCTGATGATCCGCGCCGAGCTGTTCCAGCCCGGCCTGCAGATCGTGAACCCCGAGCTGTTCAACCAGTTCACCACGATGCACGGCCTCATCATGGTGTTCGGCGCGATCATGCCGGCCTTCGTGGGCTTCGCGAACTGGATGATCCCGCTGCAGATCGGCGCGTCCGACATGGCCTTCGCGCGCATGAACAACTTCAGTTTCTGGCTGATGATCCCCGCGGCGATCATGCTGGTGACCTCGTTCTTCATGCCGGGCGGCGCGCCCGCCGCCGGCTGGACGCTCTACGCGCCGCTCACGCTGCAGATGGGCCCGTCGATGGATGCCGGCATCTTCGCCATGCACATCCTGGGCGCCTCGTCGATCATGGGCTCGATCAACATCATCGTGACCATCCTCAACATGCGCGCGCCGGGCATGACGCTCATGAAGATGCCCATGTTCGTCTGGACCTGGCTCATCACCGCCTACCTGCTGATCGCCGTGATGCCCGTGCTGGCCGGCGCCATCACCATGACGCTCACGGACCGCCACTTCGGCACCAGCTTCTTCAACCCGGCGGGCGGCGGCGACCCGGTCATGTACCAGCACATCTTCTGGTTCTTCGGCCACCCCGAGGTCTACATCATGATCCTGCCGGCCTTCGGCATCATCAGCCAGATCGTGCCGGCCTTCAGCCGCAAGAAGCTCTTCGGCTATGCCTCCATGGTGTATGCCACCTCGTCCATCGCCATCCTGTCGTTCATCGTGTGGGCCCACCACATGTTCACCACGGGCATGCCGGTCACGGGCCAGCTGTTCTTCATGTACGCCACGATGCTGATCTCGGTGCCCACGGCCGTGAAGATCTTCAACTGGATCGCCACCATGTGGCGCGGCTCCATGACCTTCGAGACGCCCATGCTGTTCGCGGTGGGCTTCATCTTCGTGTTCACCATGGGCGGCTTCACGGGCCTGATCCTCTCCATGGCGCCCATCGACATCCAGCTGCAGGACACCTACTACGTGGTGGCCCACTTCCACTACGTGCTGGTGGCCGGCTCGCTGTTCTCCATGTTCGCGGCCTACTACTACTGGGCTCCGAAATGGACCGGCGTGATGTACAGCGAGGCGCGCGGCCGCATCCACTTCTGGGGCTCGCTCATCACCTTCAACATCACCTTCTTCCCGATGCACTTCCTGGGCCTCGCCGGCATGCCGCGGCGCTATGCCGACTACCCCATGCAGTTCGCCGACTTCAACATGGTGGCGTCCATCGGGGCATTCGGCTTCGGCTTCATGCAGGTGTACTTCTTCCTGGCCGTCGTGCTGCCCGCGATGCGCGGCAAGGGCGAGCCGGCGCCGCAGCGTCCGTGGGAAGCCGCGGAAGGCCTGGAGTGGGAGGTGCCTTCGCCCGCGCCCTTCCACACCTACGAAACCCCGCCCAAGCTCGACGCATCCGCCACCCGCGTGATCGGCTGACGGCAGAGGCCGAGAAGGAGCACGCGATATGGCGACACCCGAGCAGAAGAAAGCCAACCTGCGGATGGCCATCATCCTGGCGAGCATCGCGGTGGCCTTCTTCATCGGCTTCATGGTCAAGATGACGTGGCTGCACTGACCTCCCCGCCATGAGCCGACGCCGAGAGAACTTCCGCATGGTGGGCAAGCTGGCCGTGATCTCGGCCGGCATGTTCGCGTTCGGCTACGTGCTCATCCCGATCTACAAGCACATCTGCGAGGTCACGGGCATCAACATCCTGTCGCTGTCGGAGCGGCAGGTGCCCGGCAACGGCGTGGCGGGCCGCGACGTGAAGCTGCCCGCGAACACGCAGGTGGACACCAGCCGCACCATCACGGTCGAGTTCGACGCCAACGCGCGCGGCCCGTGGGACTTCAAGCCCGCCCGCTCCTCGATCCAGGTGCATCCCGGCGAGCTGGCCACGGTGATGTACGAGTTCCAGAACGTGCAGAACCGCCGCATGGCCGCGCAGGCCATCCCGAGCTACGCGCCCCGGCAGGCGGCCGCGCACTTCAACAAGCTCGAGTGCTTCTGCTTCAGCCAGTACACGCTCGAGCCCGGCGAGAAGAAGGAGTGGCCGGTGGCCTTCGTGGTCGATCCGCGCCTGCCCAAGGACGTGACCACGATCACCCTGTCCTACACGTTCTTCGAAGTGGGCGGCAAGACCCCGGCGGCCCCGGCCACCGTGTCCGCCGCGCCGCGCGCCCCCGCGGAGGCCGGATCGTGACCGGCTCGCGCCACGACCCCGCCCGGGTGCCGACGCAGGCGCCGCGCGCCGGTTCGTGGTGGCGCACGGTGCGCGCCGTGGCGTGGTCGCTGCTGGGCATCCGCAAGGGGGCCGAGTACCAGCAGGACACCGAGCGCATCGGCCCGCTGCACATCATCGTGGTCGGGCTGGTGGCGATCGTGCTGATCGTGGGCGGCCTGATCGCCCTCGTGAACTGGGTGGTGTAGCCCCCCCCGCGACGCCAGCCCCCGAGACACCGCATACGACAAGAAGGAAAGACAGGAGCCAGCCATGAGTGCAACAACCCCCCAGGGCGCCACGCCGTACTACTACGTTCCCGCGGAATCCCGCCACCCGGTCATGGCGGCCGCGGGCCTCTTCTTCGTCATCCTCGGCGCCGGCCAGTGGATCAACGGCCACGAGTGGGGCAAGTACTCGCTGTTCTTCGGCCTCGCTTGGTGGCTCTTCGTGCTCTACCAGTGGTTCCGCGACGCGGCCCGCGAGAGCGAGGGGGGCCTCTACGGGCGCAAGATCGACCTCTCGTACCGCTGGAGCATGAGCTGGTTCATCTTCTCCGAAGTGATGTTCTTCGGGGCGTTCTTCACGGCGCTCTGGTGGGCGCGATCGCACTCCGTGCCCGCGCTGGGCAGCCTCGACAACGCGCTGCTCTGGCCCGACTTCAAGGCCGCGTGGCCCAGCATCTCCGCCGGCGCCACGGCCTCGCCGGCCGGCATCGTCGAGCCGTTCCAGACCGTCGGGCCCTTCTGGCTGCCCACCATCAACACGGCGCTGCTGCTCACCTCGGGCGTCACGCTCACCATCGCCCACCATGCGCTGCGCGAGAACCACCGCAGCCGGGCCGTGGGCTTCATGTGGATGACCGTCGTCCTCGGCTTCGTGTTCCTCTGCGTGCAGGGCTACGAATACTTCCACCTCTACACCGAGCTGAACCTCAAGCTCAGCTCCGGCGTCTTCGGCTCCACGTTCTTCATGCTGACGGGCTTCCACGGCTTCCACGTGTTCGTGGGCATGCTGATGCTGCTGTTCATCACGCTGCGCCTGCAGAAGGGGCACTTCACGGCCGAGCGCCACTTCGGCTTCGAGGGTGCCGCGTGGTACTGGCACTTCGTGGACGTCGTGTGGCTGGGCCTCTACGTGCTGGTGTACTGGCTCTAAGGCCGGGGCCCTGATCCAGCAGGGCCCGGCCGGCACGGCTGCGGGCCGCTTCCGGCGGGGCTCAGCGTCCCACCGGCAAACCCGTGGGCTGGATGTAGCCCAGCTTCCACGCGGCCAGCAGGCACAGGAAGAGCAGAATGGACAGCCCCACGCGCACGGCCAGCGCGCGGGCCATGTGCCGGCCGCGTTCGCGGTCGTCGTTCCGTCCGGTGCGCATCATGAAGAAGAGCGCCGACGCCAGGCTCGCCAGAATGGCCAGGAAGGCCAGCACCACGACGTATTTCATGCAGCCCATTATCCGCAAGCGCACCGACGAAGCCAGGGGTTTCCGTGCCGACGGGCGCTTCTGGTGCATCACCGTGGCCGCCGTCGCCGCCATGGCCGCCACCGCGGCGCTCGGCCGCTGGCAGCTCGACCGCGCCGCGCAGAAGGAAGCCTGGCAGGCCACGGTGGACGCGCGGCAGGCGCAGCCGCCCCTGGACGGAACGGCATTGGCGGCGCTGCCCGCGGTGGCGCAGGCAGGTAGCGCGGGAGCGGCGCAGGGCGCGCCGCCGTCCGTGCCCGCTGCCGCCGAAGCCCTCGTCCATCGCGCCGTGGTGCTGCGCGGGCGCTGGCTGCCCCGCTACACGGTGTTCCTCGACAACCGGCAGATGCAGGGCCGGCCCGGCTTCTTCGTCCTCACGCCGCTGCAGCTGGAGCCCCCGGCGGCGCAGGGCACGGTGGTGCTCGTGCAGCGCGGCTGGGTGCCGCGCGACTTCCAGGACCGCACCCGGCTGCCCGAGGTGCCGGCCCCCGCCGGAACGGTGGAGGTGCGCGGCCGCATCGCCGCTCCGCCGTCGCGGCTGTACGAGCCCGGGGGCGGCTCCGCGGGCGCCCCCGGCACCTCGGCCGGCGAGGGGTCTTCCCGCATCCGGCAGAATCTCGATATGGTGGCCTACCGCGCCGAAACGGGGCTGGCAGGGCTCGCCCCGCTCACGGTGCTGGAAACCGGCGGCCCCGCAGGCGGGCTGCTGCGCGACTGGCCGGCCGTCGATGCGGGTGTCGCCAAGCACCATGGCTACGCCTTCCAGTGGTTCGGCCTCTGCGCCCTCGTGGCAGTCCTCTATGTCTGGTTCCAACTCGTCCGACGCTTCTTTCGCCCAGGCCGCCAGCCGGCCCCTCCCGCATGACGGCCCCGATGCGGCCCATCCGCTGGAGCTGAGCGTGCACAGCCTGCCCGGCACCGGGGAGGCGGTGGCCGCGCTCGAGACGCGAGCGCGCCAGGGCCGCTGGAAGATGCTGGGCGTGCTGCTGATCTGCGCCGCGCCCGTGGTCGCCTCGTACGTCACGTATTACTTCGTGCGCCCGGACGCCCGGCGCAGCTACGGCGAACTCATCGATCCCCAGCGCCCGGTTCCCGATGCCGTGGCCGCCCGCGCGGCCGACGGCACGCCGGCAGGCACGCTCGGCGACCTGAAGGGCCAGTGGCTGCTCGTCAGCGTGGCGCCCGGCGCCTGCGACGAACTCTGCCGCAGCCAGCTCTATCTGCAGCGCCAGTTGCGCGAGAGCCTGGGCAAGGAAAAGGACCGCCTGGACCGCGTCTGGCTCGTGACCGACGACGCCGCGCTCCCGGCGGACATCACCCCCGGCCTGGCCGGGGCCGTGGTGCGCCGGGTGGATGCCCGGGCCGTGGCGGGCTGGCTCGCCCCGTCGCCCGGACACACGCTGCAGGAACATTTCTTCCTGGTCGATCCGATGGGCCACTGGATGATGCGCTTCCCCGCGCGCATGGACGCCGCCGGCGCGGGCCGGGCCAAGCGCGACCTGGACCGCCTCATGCGCGCATCGTCGTCGTGGGACCAGCCCGGACGTCCGGAGGCCATCAGGCCATGACGCCCGCCCAGCCGCTCTACGATTTCGCTCCGCTGGCCGAGCTGATGCTGCTCGGCACGGCGGTCGCGCTCGGCCCGCTCGCGTGGGTGGCGTGGCGCAACCGGCACGGCAGCCCCGTGCGCCGGTGGCAGGCGCTCGCCATCCTCACGCTGTTCCTCACCTTCGATCTGGTGCTGTTCGGCGCCTTCACCCGGCTCACCGATTCGGGGCTCGGCTGCCCCGACTGGCCGGGTTGCTACGGCAGTGCCAGCCCGGTCGGCGCGCGTGCCGAGATCTCGGCGGCGCAGGAGGCCATGCCCACGGGCCCCGTCACCCACGGCAAGGCCTGGGTGGAGATGGTGCACCGCTACCTCGCGTCCGGCGTGGGCGTGCTCATCATCGCGCTCACCGTGGGGGCCTGGTGGCAGCACCGCCGGTCGCGCGCCGCGCGGGCAGGCGAGGGGCAGGACCGCCAGCGCATCGCGGTCAGCCCCTGGTGGCCCACCGCCACGCTGGTCTGGGTCTGCCTGCAGGGCGCCTTCGGCGCCTGGACCGTGACCATGAAACTGTTTCCCGCCATCGTCACGCTGCACCTGATCGGCGGCATCGTGCTGCTGGCGCTGCTCTGCGTGCAGGCCGTGCGGCAGACGCAGGGCTCGAACGGCACGCCGCCGGAGCCGCTGCCCCGTGCCCTGCGCGGTCTGCTCGTGCTCACGGCGGTGCTGGTCGGCCTGCAGATCGTACTCGGCGGGTGGGTGAGCACTAACTATGCCGTGCTGGCGTGCACGACTTTTCCGGCCTGCCAGGGCAGCTGGTGGCCCGACATGGCGTTCGCCGAAGGCTTCCAGGTGTGGCGTCCGCTCGGCATGCTGCAGGACGGCAGCCACATCAGCTTCGCCGGCCTCACCGCCATCCATTACGTCCACCGCCTGGCGGCCTACCTCGTGCTGGCGGCGCTGGCGCTGCTGGTCTGGCGCCTGCGCCGTGCCGGCGCGCTGCGCCCGCAGGCCCGCTGGCTGGCGGGCCTGGCGCTGCTGCAGTTCGCCACCGGCCTGTCCAACGTGGTGCTCGACTGGCCGCTGGTGGCCGCCGTGCTGCACACGGGCGGCGCCGCGGCGCTGGTCGTGGTGCTGACCTGGGCCCTCACCGCGAGCCGCGCGGCGGGCGCCAGGGACAAAATGTCCATCCCCCGCGCGGTTGAAACCGCCCCGGGCGCCCCGAGAATTTCTTCCACATGAGTGCCGCTTCCGCTTCCACCGCATC
This sequence comes from Acidovorax sp. PRC11, assembly GCF_031844105.1. Classification (NCBI taxonomy): domain Bacteria; kingdom Pseudomonadati; phylum Pseudomonadota; class Betaproteobacteria; order Burkholderiales; family Comamonadaceae; genus Acidovorax; species Acidovorax sp. PRC11. The sequence continues at coordinate 224,802 of NZ_JAUZUQ010000008.1, forward strand.
CCCCGCGGTGCCGTCCCGCTTCTCGCAGTTCTACGCGCTGACCAAGCCGCGCGTGGTCCAGCTCATCGTTTTCTGCGCCTTCATCGGGATGGTGCTCGCGGTGCCGGGCCTGCCGAGCGGCGCGCAGTGGCTGCACATGGCGGTCGCCTGCCTCGGGATCTGGCTGGTCGCCGGGGCCGCCGCGGCCTTCAACTGCCTCGTCGAGCAGCACATCGACGCGAAAATGAAGCGCACCGCCTGGCGCCCCACGGCCAAGGGCGAGCTCTCGAACGCGCAGACGCTGTCCTTCTCGGTCCTGCTGTGCCTCGCCGGCTCGCTCGTGCTGTTCTTCGGGGTGAACGCGCTCACCATGTGGCTCACCTTCGCCACCTTCGTGGGCTACGCGATCATCTACACGGTGGTGCTCAAGCCGCGCACACCCCAGAACATCGTGATCGGCGGCGCCTCGGGCGCCATGCCGCCGGTGCTCGGCTGGGCCGCGATGACGGGCGACGTCGGCCCCGAGCCGCTGATCCTCTTCCTCATCATCTTCCTCTGGACGCCTCCGCATTTCTGGGCGCTCGCGCTCTACCGCGTCGAGGACTACCGCAGGTCCGGCCTGCCGATGCTGCCCGTCACGCACGGCAACGAGTTCACCCGGCTGCAGGTGCTGCTCTACACCTTCATCCTGTTCGCGGGTTGCCTGATGCCGTTCGTCTACGGCATGAGCTCCTGGATCTACCTGGCCGCGGCGGTGGTGCTCTGCGCCGGCTTCTGCGCCTATGCGTTCCGCCTCTGGCGCAACTATTCCGATGCGCTCGCGCGCAAGACCTTCCGCTTCTCCCTCATCCACCTCAGCCTGCTGTTCGCCGCGCTGCTGGTGGACCATTACGTGCTCTGAACCGCCATGCCCCTGAACAAACGCACCCTCCTTCGCAGCGCAGCGGCCTGCGCCCTGTTCGCCGGCGCGGCGGGCCTGCTCGCGGGCTGCTCCAAGGAGAAGGCCCCGGCCTTCCAGGGCGTGGACGTGACCGGCGCGGAATACGCGCGCGATCTGCCGCTGCCCGACCACAACGGCCAGCCGCGCCACCTGAAGGACTTCGCCGGCAAGGTGGTGGTCGTGTTCTTCGGCTACACCCAGTGTCCGGACGTCTGCCCGACCTCCATGGCCGAGCTGGCCGAGGTGAAACGCTCGCTGGGCGCGGACGGCGACCGGCTGCAGGGCCTGTTCGTCACGGTGGACCCGGAGCGCGACACGCCCGAGGTGCTGAAGGCCTACATGACCAACTTCGATCCGAGCTTCCTCGCGCTGCGGGGCACGCCCGAGCAGCTCGCGGCCGTGGCCAAGGACTTCAAGATCTACTACAAGAAGGTGCCGGGCCAGACGCCCACGAGCTACACCATGGACCACTCGGCCGGCAGCTACCTCTACGATCCGGCCGGCCGCCTGCGCGTCTACCACCGCTACGGCAGCGGCGCCCAGGCCCTGGCCTCCGACGTGAAGGCCCTGCTGCAGACCCCGGCGTCCTGAGTTCCCGCGCCGCCCCTGCGGCCTGGCCGGGGTGACCGGGCCGGGCGCGTGGGCAGAACCTGCCATCAGGCCCGCGCCGCCTGCGGCACCGGCGCGGCGGCGGCGCGCACCGGCCGCCGCACGGCAGCGGCCACCAGGTCGAGTTCCCGCACGGCCGGTACACGGCGCGATGCGGCGGCCGAAGGTGCAGCGGGCGAACGATCAGCGGGCGAACGATCAGCGGGCGCTGCGGTACGGGAGGCCACCGTCCGCGGCATCTCCCCGGCATGCGCCGGCGCCCCTTCCAGCAGCGCCACCAGCGGCCCGCGCACGATGGCGCAGTGCCAGCGGTCGTGGCGCACCACCGCGCCGTGCTGGGCCAGCTGCGCCAGGGAACGCGCGACGGTTTCCCGGGTAGTGGCCAGCAGCGAGGCCAGCACGGTGTGCGTGGGGAGCCGCACCAGGGTGCTGCGCTGCAGTTGTGCGAGCTGCAGCAATGCGCTCGCGAGCTGGGCCGGCACGCCGCGCAGCCGCAGCAGCCCCGACCAATCCGCGAGGCGCGTGCGCGCCAGCGCCTCCTCCCGCAGCAGCGAGAGCAGGAATTCCGGTCCCGCGCCTCCTGCGCGCAGCAGCGCCGTGGCCGGCACGTGGCACATGCGGCCCTCCAGCACGGCCACCCAGGTCAGGTCTTCGGGCGTGCCCGCCACGGCCCCGGTGCCCAGGGCCTGGCCGCAGCCCGCCATGGCCACGGGCCGGGGCGTGCCGTCCACCCCGGTGCGCTGCAGCAGGGCCGTGCCCACCTTGAGCACGGCTACGGACTGCGCGGTGTCTCCCTGGCGCTGCAGCACGTCGCCCTTGCGGAAGCGGCGCTCTTCCACCAGCGCGGCCCACGGCGCACGCCCCGCGTCGCTCTGGCGGCCGATCAGGCACTGGAGACGGCTGCTGCACTCGTGGCAGGGCTTGCGGTCCGGTTCGGAGGAGGGCATGGGTGTCGGGCCGATCGATGGAAGAACGCGCGCGTCGAAAAGCAGGAAGGCGTGTGCGCGCCGTCAGGCGTATGCCACGTCGCCGTGCCGGCCTTCGACCAGCGCGCCGGCCGACAGCGACATCATGAGCAGCGCGATCCGCTCGTGCAGGATGACCGTGCGGTGGTTGCCGCTCTCCACCATGTGCCGGCGCAGCGCCTCGCGCACCGACGGCTGGCCCGTCACGTCGATCACGATGTCGGCCGAGGCGCCGCAGCGTTCCAGCAACTCCGGATAGTCGTCGGTCACGGGCACGCCGTGGCTGCGCGCCAGCGCGATGCCGGGCAGGGAAAGATCCAGGTCCGCCACGCCGAGCACCTGCACGAAGGGCGCCTCCAGCAGTTGCCGCAGCAGCGGCGTGCCCGTCTGGCCGGCACCGACGACGATGATGCGGAATGGGGTCATGGCAGGGATCTCCCGGAGTACAACGATGCCGGGAGTCTGACGGCGGGCCGCCTCCCCGGGCATGATCTACATCAATCCCCCTGGCCGCGCCGCCCGCCCGGGCGTGCCACGCCGTGCCCGTTATTCGATCCGGATGCTCTGGGCGCGGACCACGCGCTCCATCTGGGCCGTGTCCGCGTCGATGCGGCGCGCCAGGCCTTCGGCCGAAGTCCCCGCGACCTGCCAGCCCTGCTGGAAGAGCGGCTCCCGCACGTCGGGCCGGCGGGCGATCTCGGCGATCAGCGCGGACAGCCGCGCACGCACCGCCGCGGGCATGGAGGCGGGCGCCGCGAACGCGTTCCAGATCTCGAGGTGGAAATCCGTCACGCCGGCCTCGGCCAGGCTCGGCACGCCCGGCGCGAGCGGGCTGCGGCCGGCGGAGGTCACGCCCAGCAGCTGCAGCTTGCCGGTCTTCTGCTGGGCCTGTGCCAGCGCCGGCGGCAGCAGCGCCATCTGCAGCTGGCCGCCGAGCATGCCCATCGCCACCTGCGGGTAGCCGGGGTAGGGCACGTGCACGGGCGCGATCCCGGTGCGGGCCTTGAGCAGTTCCGTGCCCACGTGCCCGACGGTTCCCACGCCGGGGGTGCCGTAGCTCCAGCGGTCTCCGGCCTGCCGCGCCGCCTGCAGGAACGTGCGCGCATCGGTATGGGCGGGAACGCCCGCCTGGACGGCCGGCACCGTGAGCACCAGCGGCGATACGCCCACCAGGCTGAGCGGGGCGAGATCCCTGCGCGGATCGAAGGGCAGCGCCGGGTTGATCAGCTTGGCGATCGTCAGGTTGACGTTGATGAACAGCCCGATCGTGTGTCCGTCCGTGGCCTTGGCCACGGCATCCGCGCCGATGTTGCCGCTGGCGCCCACCTTGTTCTCCACGATCACCGGCTGCCCCAGCGCCCGCGCGAGCGGCTCGGTGAACGTGCGCGCCGTCAGGTCGGGCGAGGAGCCCGGAGGGAAGCCGACGATGATGCGCAGCGGCCGGGCGGGCCAGCCGGGCGTGCCCGCCGCGCCTGCCGCCGGCTGCGCGCCGGCCCAGCCGCTGCACAGCAGCGCAGCGCCTGCAGCCAGCGCGTTGCGGCGGGAAAGCGGAAGGGACGGGGCGGGATGGCGTGTCATGGCAGGGGGCACAGCGTGTGGGAACGAAAAAAAGGGCGCGCCACCTGCGGAGGTGGCGCGCCCGGATTATGGCCCGCACCTGCGGGAACTCCCGCAGGCCGGCGGCGGCTCAGGCGTACTCGGCCAGCGCCTTCTTCATCTTCTTCATCGCGGCCACTTCGATCTGGCGGATGCGCTCGGCGCTCACGCCGTACACCGCGGCCAGCTCATGCAGCGTCATGCCGCCCGAGCCGTCGTCGTTCACCTTCAGCCAGCGCTCTTCCACGATGCGGCGGCTGCGGTCGTCCAGGGTGGCGAGCGCGCTGGCGATGCCGTCGGTGGCCAGCACGTCGCGCTGGCGCGATTCGATCATCGCCGTCGGCTCGTGCGCGCCGTCCGCGAGGTAGGCGATCGGGCCATAGGCCTGCTCGCCGTCGTCGGACGGAGCCGGGTCCAGCATCACGTCGCCGCCGGAGAGGCGCGTTTCCATCTCGATGACTTCCTCGCGCTTGACGTTCAGGTGGCGGGCGACCACGTCGATCTCCTGCTCGGAGAGCGTGTCGCGGTGCGTGGCCGCATCGGTCGCCGCGGCATCGGCCTTGAAGCCCTGCTTCATCGACCGCAGATTGAAGAACAGCTTGCGCTGGCTCTTGGTGGTCGCCACCTTCACCATGCGCCAGTTCTTCAGGATGTATTCGTGGATCTCGGCCTTGATCCAGTGCATGGCGTAGCTCACCAGGCGCACGTTCTGGTCGGGATCGAAGCGCTTCACGGCCTTCATGAGGCCGACGTTGCCTTCCTGGATGAGGTCGCCGTGGGGCAGGCCGTAACCCAGGTACTGGCGGGCGATCGACACCACGAGCCGCAGGTGCGACATCACCATCCGGCCCGCGGCTTCCACGTCGTTGTGCTCCTTCAGCCGGCGGGCGTAGGTGCGCTCCTCGTCGGCCGTCAGCATCGGCAGGCGGTTCACGGCCGAGATGTACGCATCCAGGTTGCCCAGCGGGGGGATCAGCGCCCAGGCGTTGGCAGGGGCGGGGGCAAGCGCGGTGGCGGCGGTTCCAGACTGAATCGTCATTCCAGAAATCCTTTCTTCCAAGCTTTCACTTTAGCAGTCTCTTCGACTGAGTGCTAAAGCCAAAGTTCCTCACCCTGCGTAGGACGGGGGCTGCCCGCCGTGCAAGGGTGTGTTCAGGGGGTTCGATGCAGCCAGCATCGATCAGAAAAGCCCTCTCCACGGGTCGAAGCCGGGGAGCAAATCGGTGGGGCAAATCCCTAAAGGCGCTTAAACGGCTCCCTCCGGGAGCTTCGCGATCACCTTGATCTCGAACTGGAACCCGTACAGCCACGTCACGCCGACGCCGGTCAGCGTCGGGTGCGGCGCGTCGCCCCAGTACTCGCCCACCACCGCCCAGGCCGTCTCGAAGTGCTTCTCCGGGTTCACCATGAACACCGTCACGTCGATCACGTCGTCGAAGGTGCAGCCTGCGGCCTGCAGGATGGCGTTCAGGTTCTCGAACGCCAGCCGCACCTTGGCCTGGTAGTCGGGCTCGGGGGATCCGTCGGGACGGCTGCCGACCTGGCCGGAGACGAACAGGAAGCCGTTCGAGCGGATGGCGGGGGAGTAGCGGTTCTTCTCGTAGAGCGCCTGGCGCCCGGGCGGAAAGACGACGTCGCGCGGGGAGGTGGTGGGTGGCGGCATAGGGGGGTGTCCTTCTGGCGGGGCTGCATGCCCGTGGGGGTATCGATGCCAGGAATTTATCGATGTGCCCGCCGCAGATAAACAGGCCGGCGTGGGCATCACTGTTTGCAAAATCCAAACAATCGCGGGGGCGACCGGGTCCGTTGTCACCGCGGCAGAGTTTCGGCATTCGCCGACAGCCTCCCGCTGCCCGGCGGCGGCACCATGGCGCATGCCTGCCTCGCCGCCCGCCCGCTCCGCTGCCTCCGCCAGCCCACATCCCCGTCCATCCGTGAACCCGCCTCCGCCGGCCGCATCCGCGCCTTCCAGCGATTCGACCCGTGCCCCGACCCGCGACCTCACGCAAGGCCCCATTGGCCGCACCCTGCTGGTCTTCGCGCTGCCCATCCTCGCGGGCAACGTGCTGCAGTCGCTGAACGGCTCGGTCAACGCCGTGTGGGTGGGCCGCTACCTGGGGGAGGCGGCGCTCACCGCGACGGCCAATGCCAACAACATCCTGTTCCTCCTGATCGGCGCGGTGTTCGGCGTGGGCATGGCGGCCACGATTCTGGTGGCGCAGGCCATGGGCGCGCGCAACCTGCCGCAGGCGCGCCGCGTGATCGGCACCAGCGCCACCTTCTTCGGCGGTACGGCCGTGCTGATCGCCGCGGCCGGCCCGCCGCTGTCGCGCGAGATCCTGGGCTGGATGGGCACGCCCGCCGCCGCCCTGCCGCTGGCCGAGGCCTATCTGCGCACGCTGTTCCTGGCGGTTCCGCTGCTCTACCTGTTCGCCTTCATCTCGGCCGTGCTGCGCGGCGCGGGCGATACCCGCACGCCGTTTCTCTTCCTGCTCCTGGTGGTAGTGCTGGACACGGCCCTGAACCCGCTGCTCATCTTCGGCTGGGGCCCCGTGCCGCGCATGGGCATCTCCGGCTCGGCCATGGCGACGCTGGTGGCCAACGCGATCAGCTTCGTTGCGCTGCTGGCCTGGCTGCGCTGGCGCCGGCACCCGCTCTGGATCGGCCGGGCCGACTGGCGGCTCTTCAAACCCGACGGCACCATCCTGCGCGCGCTGGTCGTCAAGGGGCTGCCGATGGGGGCGCAGATGGTGATGATCTCCACCGCCATGCTGATGCTGATGGGCCTGGTCAACGCGCAGGGCGTGGTCACCGCGTCGGCCTACGGCGCGGCGCTGCAGCTCTGGACCTACGTGCAGATGCCCGCTATGGCGATCGGCGCGGCCTGCTCGTCGATGGCGGCGCAGAACGTGGGCGCCGGCCGCTGGGAGCGGGTGGACGGCGTGGCCCGCAGCGGCACGCTGTTCAATTTCGTGCTGACCGGCGCGATCATCGTGCCGCTGGTGGTGCTGGACCGCACGGCGCTGTCGCTCTTCCTGCCGGCGGGCAGCGCATCGCTGGAGGCGGCGCGCCACCTCAACCACATCGCCGTGGGGTCGTTCCTGTTCTTCGGCGTGACCTTCGTGCTTTCGGGCGTGGTGCGCTCCACCGGCGCGGTGGTGCCTCCGCTCATCATCCTGGGCCTGGCGCTCTGGGGCATCCGCCTGCCGATCGCCTACGGCCTGCAGCCCTGGCTGGGCACGGATGCGATCTGGTGGAGTTTTCCGGCGAGCGCGCTCTGCGCCATGCTGATGTCGATGGCCTACTACCACTGGGGCGGGTGGCGCCGGGCGCGCATGCTGGCGCCGGCCGAGCCCGTGGTGGCGACCCCGGCCGAGGTGGGGGGGCTTCCGCCTTCGCCCGTCTGCGCACAGGCGGAGGCCGCGCCCGGATCACCTGGCCGGCAGCCCTGGCCGCCCGGTGCGGCACGACGGCCGGCCTGAGGGACGGCCGAGCGTTCCGGGCGGCGGAGGCCGGGTAACCCGGCTGCGCGCGGCACGACGGATCCAGGACGATGCGGGCAGAAGCTCGGCGGCATCGCCCGGCCGGTGCCCGCACGGGAGCCCATGGGACCTGGCCGGTTGGCCGGTTGCGGAGCGCCTCAGCGCACCTCGCCACCAGCCGGCGTCATGCCGCCAGGGCCGCCACGGGACGCGAGAATCCCACGGCCGTGTGGCTGCTGGCGCCGGCACCACCGATGGCGACGCGGCCATCGCCCAGGTTGAACGTGGACACGCCCCGCACCAGGTCCTCGGCCTGCTTGTTCAGGCTGCCGGCGGCCGCCGCCATTTCCTCCACCAGTGCCGCGTTCTGCTGCGTGGCCTGGTCCATCTGCGTCACGGCTTCGCCCACCTGGCCCACGCCGGTGGCCTGCTCCACGCTGGCGGCGCTGATCTCGCCCATGATGTCCGTCACGCGGTGGATGGCGCCGACGATCTCGGCCATGGTCGTGCCGGCCTGGTCCACCAGCGCATTGCCGGCGGTCACGCGTTCCACGCTGGCGCCGATGAGCGTCTTGATCTCCTTGGCGGCGTCGGCAGAGCGGCCCGCGAGGCTGCGCACCTCGCTCGCCACCACGGCGAAGCCGCGGCCCTGCTCGCCGGCGCGGGCGGCTTCGACGGCCGCGTTCAGGGCCAGGATGTTGGTCTGGAACGCGATGCTGTCGATGACCTGGATGATGTCCGAGATCTGCCGCGACGACTCGTTGATGCCGCGCATCGTCTCCACCACCTGGCTCACCACCTGGCCGCCCTGCGTCGCCACCACGGCGGCATTCTTCGCCAGCTGGTTGGCCTGGCGCGCGCTGTCGGCATTCTGCTGCACGGTCGAGCCCAGCTGTTCCATGGAGGCTGCCGTCTGCTCCAGGGCGCTGGCCTGGCGCTCGGTGCGGCCGCTGAGGTCCTGGTTGCCCTGCGAGATCTCCGCGCTGGCCGTGGCCACGGCTTCCGCGTTGTGGCGGACGCTGCCCACGGTCGTGCGCAGGTGCTCGCGCGTGGCTTCCAGTGCCTGCAGCATCTGCGCCAGTTCGTCGCGTCCGGACGCGGCCACCGGGTGGCTCAGATCGCCCCGGGCCATGCGGTGCGCCGCATCCGAGCACAGCCGGGCGCGACGTGCCAGGTTGTTCGCCATCAGCACCGCCACCACCGCGCTGAGGGCCACCATGGCGATCAGCCCGATCAAGAGTTGCAGGCGCCCGTCGCGGTACGTTTCGGTGGCCCGGTCCGCGGCCAGCTCGCTGCCCTTGTTGTTGATGGCGACCAGGTCTTCCAGCGCCTTGTTCGCCGCGCGGTAGGCGACACCGGCCGGACCGACGAAGATCCCCCGCACCGCGTCGATGTTGTTATCACGCGCGAAATTCAACTGCTGCGGAAGCGTGGAGGTGTACTCGGCCACCTGGGTGCGCAGATCCTGGTAGATCTTGGCCTCCTCGGCGCTGGTGAACAGGGGGGCTGCCGCCTTCACCGACGCGTTCAGCGCGTCGCGGGCATTTTCCACGGTCGTGATGGCCTGCGGCATGGGCGCGTTAGGACCGGTGAGGATCAGCCCCAGGCGGGCGATGCGAAGCGCGGAGAGGTCGCGGCTGATGGAGCCCGCCGCTGCCACGCTGGGAAGCGCCTTCCGGGAAATCTCGGCCGTCCGGTCGTTCATGCTGGACAGGTTCGCAATGCCCAGCAGGCTGACGACGCAGGCGATGACCAGCACCAGGCCGAAGCCGATCGTCAGTTTGGCGCGGATCGTCCAATTGTCCAAGTTCATAGCGTTCTTTCGGGGGAAGCAGGAAGCTGCCTGCGCTCTGCTGGAAATGCCATTTCCGGAAGAGGCGCGGCATGTTTGTTAAGAAAATTCACTCAATGTAATCATATGTAATGATAAAGACGATGCTGTAGGCCGACTGCCCGTCCTGGCTGCCCATGAAGGTTTTTCCGGGAATGCTTGCCAATCGCCTCCGACCGTGGCTGATCCGGAATGCGGAACGCCCGCCACCGGCAGGGCCGGGAGCGGGCGTTCGGAAAGTACGCTGCAGTGGAGCGTTGGCGCGGCAGCGCGCCGCGCACCGGGAACGCTCAGGCCATCGCCTGCATCTCTTCCATCAGTTCGTTCTTGCGGGCCTGCAGGGCATCGCGCATGGCCACCAGGTCGAGCTTGCGCGCGGCGCGGGCCTTGGTGAAGATCTCGTTGCGCTCTTCCTTGACGTGGTGGTCGATGTACTCGCCCAGCACCGTCACCTTGGCATCGAACTTGTCGTCGGTCGGGTCGGCGCCTTGGATCTGTGCGATCAGGTCCTTGGCGCTCGCGTGCTCGACTTCCGCCTCGTCGAGCAGGTCGGTTTCGCGCAGTGCTTCGCGCAGTGCGGGGTAGAAAATCTCTTCCTCGATCTGGGCGTGCACGGTCAGCTCCAGGCAGATCTGGTCCGCGAGTTCGCGCTTCTTGGCAATCGACGTCTTGGACTTGGAGCCGGCGAGCTCCTCGTATTCCTTGAACATCTTCTTGACTTTGCGGTGGTCTGCATCGAGGAGGCTGCATGCGTCGGCAGGGGTGCGTGCGGTCGTGGGCATGGCGTTTTCCTTGGAGTGGGTGGGGTGGTCCCATTGTCTTTCTGCCATTCCGGCGGGCCGTAGGAAAGACGCCTGCGTCTCCGTATCTCACGAGCGATACGGCCCATGCGAAAGGCTCCTGTCGGGCCGTGCCGCGCGGGTGCTTCCGGCGGGTCCGTGTGGAATATTGGCGCCGTGCCGGAACCGCTCCACCGAGGCATGGTTGATTATCCACAGCGATGCTTTGCCATGCCGGGGGGCGCTGCGATGCGGGGATGCGCTGCGCGACGAATGGAGGCGGTTGCGCCGGCAGAAAGTAGGGGGTGGATTTTGAGTGATGGATATTCGTCGCTTTTGAATCATGGCTGTTTTATCTTGCCGATGTCTTCACCTGGTACCCGGGGAAATACAGCGCATTCCTTTCACCGCGCAACGGGGTCTGCGGCGGTAGCGTCGCGAGCGACGGGCGACCGTCCGATGCACGGCGCGCCATGCGCAGCCCACAGCGTGGCAGCCAGCGGCGTCAGGATGGCGGTGACCACCACGGAGGCGGCGACGAAGGCGGTGGCGGCCTGCGCCACGGGCGCGAACTGGGGCGCGGCCTGGGCCACGAGGTGCGGGGTGCCCACGGCTGCGCCGGCGGTGCTGGAGGCGGCGACCCCCGCCGTGCCCCGGCCGCCGCCGATGGCGATGTCCGCGACGACCAGTGCCGTGCCGGACACCGCCATGACGATCAGCGCCAGCAGGATTCCGGGAAGCCCGGTCTGCAGCACCACGTGCAGATCGATCGTGTTGCCGAGCGAGAAGGCGAAGAACGGGATCAGGACACGGATGGCCCGGGAAAAGAAGTCCCGCAGTTCCGGATCCAGGTTGCCGAGCGCGAACCCGGCCGCGAAGGGCAGGACGACGCCGGCCAGCAGCCGGGGCTCGAAGGCCGCGAGGCCGGTCGAACCCAGGATCAGCATGGTGACCAGCGGCCCGGACTCCAGGCCGATCAGCACCGACACGCCTGCTTCCTCCCGGGTGCCGTACTCCTCCATGATGGACGCGTAGAGGCCCCCGTTGGTCATGTCCATGGCGGCCACCACGGCCAGCACGGAAAGGCCCGCGAAGAAGCCGGTCTGTATGCCCCCGGGGGGAATCCATTGCGACAGCAGCCACGCGGCGAGCCAGGCGACGCCGATCTTGGTGCCGACGAGCGCGCCCGACTTGCGCAGCAGGGTGCCGGTCGCCCTCAGGTGGATGGAAGCCCCGAGGCAGAACATCCAGACGGCCAGGATGGGCACCACGCCCGTGACCAGTCCGTTGGTGAACGACCCGAAGTACTTGCCGGTGCCCGGCCAGAAGGTGTGCAGCGTGGAGCCCAGGAGCAGCGGCACGAGCATCATGCCGCCCGGAATTTTCTCGATGGTGGATTTGATTTTCATGGCGATGGGCGTTGAGGAATCGGCGCTGCCGACCGGGCCTGGTTTTTGGACGGGCGGACGGGAATGCCGCTGGTGGCCGTGGCGGCAGGAGCGGTGGCATTGCGCAATCGGACGGCCGAGATTAATGGGTGCGGGTTTCGTTGTGGTGCCCGAAACCTGCTGAAGAAATTAATGGATTGGATAAATTTTTGCCGTGCGCGGTCTGTCCTTTTTGGTTTTTACTTTCGGGCTGTCCATTACCGAGGAGTTTTCGATGCATCGTCTGAAGGGGAAATCCGTCCTGGTGACCGCAGCCGGGCAGGGCATCGGCAGGGCGAGCGCCCTGGCAATGGCGCGCGAGGGCGCCACCGTGTGGGCCACGGACGTGGATGGGCAGGCGCTGGAGTCGCTGTCGGCCGAGGCCGGCCGCGAGGGCCTGGCGCTGGAGACGGGGCACCTCGACGTGCTGGACGGTGCCGCGGTTCAGGCCTTTGCCGGCCGCACGGGCCGGGTGGACGTACTGTTCAACTGCGCGGGCTACGTCCACCACGGCGACATCCTGGCCTGCGAAGAGCGCGACTGGGATGCCAGCTTCGACCTCAATGCCAAGGCGATGTACCGCACCATCCGGGCCTGGCTGCCGGCCATGCTCTCCGGCGGCGGGGGCTCCATCATCAACATGGCCTCGGCGGCGTCGAGCGTGAAAGGCGTGCCGCAGCGGTTCGCCTACGGCGCCTCCAAAGCCGCGGTCATCGGCCTCACGAAGGCGGTCGCGGCGGACTGCGTGCAGCAGGGCATCCGCTGCAACGCCATCTGTCCCGGCACGGTGGAATCACCCTCGCTGCAGGGGCGCATCCGTGCGCAGGCGCAGCGGTCGGGTTGCGACGAATCCACCGTCCGGGCCGCGTTCGTCGCCCGCCAGCCGATCGGGCGCGTGGGGCGTGCCGAAGAGGTGGCCGCGCTCGTCGTCTACCTCGCGAGCGATGAATCCACCTTCACCACCGGCGCCATCCACATGATCGACGGCGGCTGGTCCGCCTGACGGCGGATCGCCGAGAATTGCCTGCGATTCCCGTTCGTCCGGCGGCCCCCCGCCGGCGTCCTTTTCTGGAGAGAGAGAAACCTTATGAAGTTGGTTCGTTACGGCCAGGCCGGCCACGAGAAGCCCGGGCTGGTCGATGCCCAGGGGCGGGTCCGCGATCTGTCCGGGCACGTCGCCGACGTGGACGGTGACCTGCTGTCGTCGCCGGAGCAGTGGGCCCGGCTGTCCGCGCTCGATGCGTCCGGCCTGCCGCTCGTGGAGGCGCCGCTGCGCCTGGGCCCGCCGGTGGCGCGCGTGGGGAAGATCGTCTGCGTGGGGCTCAACTATGCCGACCATGCCGCAGAGACGGGGGCTGCGATTCCGGCCGAGCCCATCCTGTTCCTGAAGCCCAGTTCTTCCATCGTCGGGCCGGACGATACCGTGGTCATTCCGCGCGGTTCGGTCAAGACGGACTGGGAAGTGGAACTCGGCGTGGTGATCGGCCGCAAGGCGTCCTACGTCACGGAGGCCGAGGCGATGGGCCATGTGGCGGGCTACACCGTGGTCAACGACGTGTCCGAGCGGGAGTACCAACTCGAGCGCGGTGGCCAGTGGGACAAGGGCAAGGGCTGCGACACCTTCTCGCCCATCGGCCCCTGGCTGGTGTCGAAAGACGAGGTGCCCGATCCGCAGAACCTCGGACTCTGGCTGGAAGTGAACGGCAGGCGCTACCAGGACGGCAGCACGCGCACCATGATCTTCCCGGTCGCCAGGCTCGTGAGCTACATCAGCGAGTTCATGTCACTGCTGCCGGGCGACATCATCACCACCGGCACGCCGCCCGGCGTGGGCCTGGGCCAGAAGCCGCCCGTGTACCTGAAGCCGGGCGACACCATGCGGCTGGGCATCGAAGGCCTCGGCGAGCAGACGCAATCGACGCGCGCCTGGTCGCGCTGAGAGCGGCCCACCCACCCTTGCGGCGCCGTTGCCGCACCGCTCAGGCCAGCAGGGCCTGGGCGAACTCACGCGCACTGAAGGTTTCGAGGTCTTCGAGCTTCTCGCCGACGCCGATGAAGTAGACGGGAATCGGGCGCTCCTGCGCGATCGCGGCCAGCACGCCGCCCTTGGCGGTGCCGTCCAGCTTGGTGACGATCAGGCCCGTGAGCTGCAGCGCATCGTCGAAGGCGCGCACCTGCGCGAGGGCGTTCTGCCCGGTGTTGCCGTCGATCACCAGCAGCACCTCGTGCGGCGCCGTGCCGTCGGCCTTGGTGATCACGCGCTTGATCTTCTGCAGCTCCTGCATGAGGTGCAGCTGCGTGGGCAGGCGGCCGGCCGTGTCCACCAGCACCACGTCCTTGCCGCGGGCCTTTCCGGCGCTCACGGCGTCGAAGCTCACGGCGGCGGGGTCCCCCCCGTCCTGGCTCACGATTTCCACCGTGTTGCGGTCGGCCCACACGCCGAGCTGCTCGCGCGCGGCGGCCCGGAAGGTATCGGCGGCGGCGAGCAGCACCGCGGCGCCCTCGGTGGCGAGGTGCTTGGTGAGCTTGCCGATGGACGTGGTCTTGCCCGCGCCGTTCACGCCCGCCACCATGATCACCGTGGGCGTGTGGCGTCCGATCTCCAGCGGCTTCTCGAGCGGCCGCAGCAGATCGGCCAGCGCGTCGGCCAGCAGTGCCTTCACGGCGGCCGGCTCGGTGGCCTTGGATTCCTTCACGCGGCGCCGCAGATCGTCCAGCAGGTGCTGCGTGGCCTTCACGCCGGTATCGGCCATGAGCAGCGCTTCTTCCAGCTCTTCGTAGAGCGCCTCGCTGATCTGGGTGCCGGTGAAGACGGTGGCGATGCTGGTGCCCGTCTTGCGCAGTCCGTTCTTGAGGCGGTCCAGCCAGCCCGAACGCTCGGGAAGGGCCCCGGGCATTGCCGCAGGCGCCGTGGTGGCCACAGCCATCGGGGCGGGCGCCTGCGCAAGGGTCGGAGCGGGTGCGGGTGCTGAAGGGGATGCCCCGATGGGGGCGGGCGCGGATGGCTCCGCTGCTACGCCGGGCCCCTGTCCGGGCGTCGTCGTGGGGGCGGCAGGGCGCAGCGGCACCGAAGGCTCTGCGACCCCTGGCGCAGGCGCGGGTGCCTTGCCGAATGGATTGCGCAGCCATCCGAAGGCCGAAGGCTGCGCCGCAGGCTCGCCTGCAGGCAGATCGGCAGTGGAGGGGGGCGGCACCGTGGCGGGCATGGTGGTCGCCGCGGCGTCCGCAGGTGCCGTGGGCAGGGGAGGGAGCGCCGGGACCTCGGGGGTGGGCGGCGTGGCGGGTTTCTTCTTGAAAAAACTGAACATTGGCGGGTTCTTAGAATCGCATCCATTCTATGAAACGCGCATTCACCCTCCTGGCCCTGCTGGCCTGCGTGCATGCCGGGGCGCAAACCCCCGCTGCCGCCAACGCTCCCGCACCCACCTCCGCGGAGGGATCGCAGCCCGGCACGCCGGCGCCCGCCGTCCGCCAGTACACGCTGGGCAACGGCATGCAGTTGTTCGTGCAGCCCGACCGGCGCGCGCCCACGGCGGTGCACATGGTCTGGGTGCGCGTGGGCGCGATGGACGAGGTGGACGGCACCTCCGGCGTGGCGCACGCGCTGGAGCACATGATGTTCAAGGGCACGAAGACCGTGCCGCCGGGGCAGTTCTCGCGCCGGGTGGCCGCGCTGGGCGGGCAGGAGAACGCGTTCACGAGCCGCGACTACACCGGCTACTACCAGCAGATTCCCGCTGCGCGCCTCGCCGAGGTGATGCGTCTCGAATCCGACCGCTTCGCCCATAACGCCTGGCCGGATGCCGAGTTCACCAAGGAGATCGAGGTCATCAAGGAAGAGCGGCGCATGCGCACGGACGACCAGCCGCGCGCCGCCCTGATGGAGCAGCTGAATGCCGCCGTCTTCACCGCCTCCCCCTACCGCCGTCCGATCGTCGGCTGGATGAGCGATCTGGATTCCATGACGCCCGAGGACGTGCGCGCCTTCCACCGCCAGTGGTACGTGCCCGCGAACGCGGCCATCGTGGTGGCCGGCGACGTGGATCCGGAGGCCGTGCGCAAGCTCGCCGAGGCGACCTACGGCCGCATCCCCGCGCGCGCCGTGCCGGCGCGCAAGCCGCGCACCGAACCCGCGCAGCGCGGCCTGCGCCGCATCGACTTCAAGGCGCCCGCCGAGCAGTCCTTCGTCGCCCTGGCGTTCCGCGCGCCGGGCCTGCAGCGCCTGGAGAACCTCGAGGAAACCGACCGCGACGCACTGGCGCTGATGGTGCTGTCCGGCGTGCTGAGCGGCTACGACGGCGCACGTCTGGAACGCGCGCTCAGCCAGGGCGCCGACCGCGTGGCGGACGGCGCGGACAGCGGTGCCTCGGTCATGGGCCGGGGCCCGAGCCTGTTCCTGCTCACCGGCGTTCCCGCGGCCGGCAAGACCGCGCAGCAGGTCGAGGCCGCGCTGCGCGCCGAGGTGGCGCGGGTGGCGCGCGAGGGCGTGGGCGAGGCGGAACTCGCGCGCGTGAAGACGCAGTGGGCCGCCTCCACCATCTATGCCCGCGATTCGCTGCAGGCGCAGGCGTCCGATCTGGGCAGCAACTGGGTGCAGGGCCTGCCGCCCGACGCCGACGCGCGCCTGCTCGCGCTGCTGCGCGGCGTGACGCCGGCCGAAGTGCAGTCGGTGGCGGCGCGCTATTTCGGCGATGACCAGCTCACCGTGGCCACGCTCGTGCCCCAGCCCGTGGCGCCCGGCACCCGCCGCCCCGCCGCTCCCGCGAGCTCCGACGGCCGCATGCACTGAGGCGCCGCCCGCCCGGAAAGACCACCCCATGACGATGAACCCCGCCTTCCGAAAAACCGCGTCGCGCGCCGCGCTCGCCGCTGCCGCATGGCTGCTGGCCGCGCAGTCCGCCTGGGCGCTCCTTCCCATCCAGCACTGGACCGAACCCAGCGGCGCCCGCGTCTGGCTGGTCGAGAGCCCCGGCATCCCGATGGTCGACGTGCAGGTCGATTTCGATGCCGGTTCCCGGCGCGATCCCGCACCGCAGGCCGGCCTCGCGAGCGCCGTCGCCGCGATGTCCTCCAAGGGCGTGCGCGCGGATGGCGCCGGTCCGGCGATGGACGAGAACGCGCTGGGCGAGGCCTGGGCCGACCTGGGCGGCAGCCTGCAGGCGTCGGCCGAGCGCGATGGTTTCAGCTATGCGCTGCGATCGCTCACCGACCCGGCCCTGCTGGACCGCGCCGCCGGCCTGGCCGCGCGGCAGATCGCCGAGCCTGCTTTTCCTGAACCGGTGTGGCAGCGCGAACGCGCACGCTGGAGCGCGGCCCTGAAGGAAGCGGAGACCCGCCCCGGCACGGTCGCCTCCCGGGCGTTCGGCCAGGCCGTCTACGGTGCGCATCCGTACGGCCAGCGCGCCACGCCGGACACGCTCGCCCGCATCGAGGTGGCCGATCTGCAGCAGTTCCACGACCGCTACGTGCAGGCCTGCCGGGCGCGCGTCAGCATCGTCGCCGCCATCGACCGCGCGCGTGCCCAGGCCCTGGCGCGGACGCTGCTCGCCCGCCTGCCCGCGGCGGATGCGGCGGCCTGCGCGCCGCTGCCGGCCGTGGCTGCGGTGCAGCCGCTGGCCCAGGCACAGGAAGTGCGGATTCCCTTCGCCTCGGCGCAGGCCCACGTGCTGATCGGCCAGCCCAGCTTTCCCCGCAAGGACCCGGATTTCCTCGCCATGCTCGTGGGCAACCACATCCTGGGCGGTGGCGGCTTCACTTCGCGGCTGACCGAAGAGGTGCGCGAGAAGCGCGGCCTGAGCTACAGCGTTTCCAGCCAGTTCTCTCCGGGGCTGGATGCCGGCCCGTTCGTGATCGCCCTGCAGACCCGTCCTGACCAGGCGCAGCAGGCCGTGCAGGTCTCGCGCGACGTGCTGGCCCGCTTCGTGGCCGAGGGCCCGACCGCAGCCGAGCTGCGCGCCGCCAAGGACAACCTCATCGGCGGCTTCGCGCTGCGCATCGACAGCAACCGCAAGCTCCTGGGCAACGTGGTGAACATCGCGTGGAACGACCTGCCGCTCGACTACCTGGAGCACTGGACCGACCGCGTGGAGGCGCTGACGGCCGCCGACATCCGCGCCGCGATGGCGCGCAAGCTGCAGCCCGACCGCATGGTGACGGTGGTGGTGGGCGGAGGTGCGCCATGAGCCCGGCACCGCGCAAGGCGGGTGCGCCCGCCCGGACCGGTTCCAGTTCCGGTTCCGCTGCCGGCAAGGCATCCACGCCGGGGGCTGGCGCGCGAAAGCCCGCCCACCACGGCGCCGGGGAGGTCCGCATCATCGGCGGGCTCTGGAAGCGCACGCGCCTGCCCGTGCCCTCCCGGCCCGGCCTGCGGCCGACGCCGGACCGCGTGCGCGAGACGCTCTTCAACTGGCTCGGCCAGAACCTGTCCGGCTGGCGCTGCATCGACGCCTTCGCCGGCACCGGCGCGCTGGGCCTGGAAGCCGCTTCGCGCGGCGCGGCCGACGTGCTGCTGGTGGAGAACGATGCCGGGCTGGCCGATCAGCTGCGCCAGGTGTGCACGAAGCTCGGCGCGTCGGCGGTGCGCGTTCAGCGCGGCGACGGCACGTCGGTGCTGCGCCAGCAGCCCGCCGGTTCGGCGCACCTGGTGCTGCTCGATCCGCCGTTCGACGGGCAGCTGTTCGAGCCCGCGCTCGCCGCGGCCGCGCCCGCGCTGGCCGCGGATGGCTTCATCTACCTGGAGGCGCCCCAGGCCTGGGACGAGGCCGCGTTGGCGCCGCACGGGCTGGTCCTGCACCGGCACCTCAAGGCCGGCGCCGTGCACGCGCACCTGCTGCGCAGGGCCTGAAGGCGCTGCCGTCCCGGCCGGCCCGCCGGCTGCAATAATCCCTGGCGCCCACTTCCGTCCGCCTTCGTCCAGGAGACCCGTCCCCCATGGCCCAGAACGTCCTCGCCATCTATCCCGGCACCTTCGATCCCATCACGCTGGGGCACGAGGACGTGGTGCGCCGCGCCACGCAACTGTTCGGGAGCGTGATCGTGGCGGTGGCCGCCGGCCACCACAAGAAGACGCTGTTCAGCCTGGAAGAGCGCATCGAGATGGTCCGCGAGGCCGTGCGTCCCTACCGCCAAGTGCAGGTGGAGAGCTTTTCGGGCCTGCTGCGCGACTTCGTGGTGGCACGCGGCGGCAAGGCCATGGTGCGCGGGCTGCGCGCGGTGACCGATTTCGACTACGAGTTCCAGCTCGCCGGCATGAACCGCAGCCTGATGCCGGAGGTCGAGACCGTCTTCCTCACGCCGAGCGACAAATTCCAGTTCATCAGCAGCACCTTCGTGCGCGAAATCGCGGTGCTGGGCGGCGAGGTGGACAAGTTCGTGTCCCCCTCGGTCTGCGAGCGCCTCTCCGCCAAGGTGCGGGCGATGCAGCCGGCCGCCTGACGCGGGGCGTCTGACGGCCTCGCACCACCACCCGGCGCCCGCCGCGCGGTTGCGGCGTCAGGTCATGTGCACCAGATCGTGCACGAAGCGCAGCTTGGCCAGCGCGCCGACGGACAGCGCGAACGGGTAGGCGTCCTGCTGCCCGAGGCTGCGGTTGAGGCTGTTGAGCAGCAGGGTGAGAGGCACCCACTCCTGCACCATCGCGTCGAAATCGGGCTGCAGCGTGGCGAACGGGTTGCCCACGCGGTAGCTTTGCCAGCCGGCCGCATGGGGGATTTCCAGACCGGTGCGGTAGCTGGATGCCGTCTCCAGCAGATCGACCATGTGCAGGTAGTGGGCCCAGGTTTCGGCCCAGTCTTCCCAGGGGTGCGCCGTGGCGTAGGCGCTGACGTGGCTCTCGCGCCAGGTACCCAGGTGCGGGCTGCTCGCGTAGTAGGTCTGCAGGGCCGCGGCGTAGTCCTGGCGTTCGTCGCCGAAGATGGTCCGGAATTCGTCCAGGCGGCCCGAGTTCAGCAGCAGGTGGTCCCAGTAGAAGTGCCCGGACTCGTGCCGGAGGTGGCCGAGCAGGGTGCGGTAGGGTTCGTGCAGCGCCAGGCGCCGGCGTGCGCGTTCGTCGTCGTCGGCCTCGGCCACGTTGAGCGTGATGGTGCCGCCCGCATGTCCCGTCATCACCGGCTGCCCGGGCTGGTCCGCCAGGAATTCGAAGACCGGGTTCGCGCCGTCCGGCGCGGGCTGGAGACCCAGCCGGGCGAGGGTGTAGTAGAGCTGCCGCTTGGCATGCTCGATCTGTTTCCAGCGCCGCAGGTTCGCGGGCTCGGAGAGGTCCGGAAGGATGCGCGTCTGGCGGCACGACGGGCACAGCTGCTGCGGGTCGTCCGCCAGCACCGCGAAGTTGCAGGTGCCGTGGGCGACGCGGTTGTGGCAGAGACGGTAGAGGGGCGACGCGCTCCCGTGGCGGTGCGACGCCACGCGCTGCCAGAGATCGCCATCGGCCTGCAGTCCGGGCACGGCGGGCACGAGCGCTGCCATGGTGAGTTCGTCGGGCAGGAGCGCGAGCTTCGTGCCGCAGTGCAGGCACTGGACGCTGTCGAAGAACACGAGATGACCGCACTGGTCGCAATTGAACACTTGCATGGCGGCGGAGCATAGACCCTGTTCATGTCTTCCGACGCACCGGCCGGGCGATGGCTGCCGGCCTGGCGCCGTCTCCGTGCCATGCGCACGGACCGCGCGGGCGCGGAATAAGACGTGCCAAGAAAAAACAGGCTCCGATGGGAGCCTGTGGAGGGTGCAACCGGCAAGGCCCCAGGGCCCGGCCGGCTGCTGCGCGTTCGATCAGGGACGCACGACGATGCTGTTGCGCACTTCGCGCACGTGCTTCGCACTGCGTGCGAGGGCTTCCGCGCGGTCCTTCTCGGCTTGCGACTTGGCGAAGCCCGACAGCTGCACCGTGCCGTTCAGCGTTTCCACGCTGATGGACGTGGCGGACACGGACTTGTCCTCGGCCATCTTGGCCTTCACGGCGGTCGTGATGCCGGCGTCGTCCACGTAGGAGCCCACGGACTGCTGGTCACGTGCCACGGAGCATCCGGTGGACACGATGGTGGCGCCGGCGAGGGCTGCGAAAGCGAGGGCACGAGCGTACTTCATGGTTGTTTCCTTGGTTTGGTTGAGAACACGGGTGCGGGGACATCCTCCGGTCCGCTGGCCTGTTGCACCCCTCTGGCCGGCGAACCGTTTACCGGGATCGGCTCCGCCGCTCAGCGGTGCAGCCAGTCCTTGAGTTCATCGGCATGCTCTTCCTCGTCGGCGAGGATGCCTTCGAGCATGCGGCGGGTGGTCGGGTCCTTGTCGCCGATCAGCGAGATCATCTGGCGGTACGCCTCGACGGCGATGCGCTCGGCCACGAGGTTGGCGCGCACCATGGCCTTCAGCTCCGACGATTCGTCGTACTGGGCGTGGCTGCGGTCCTCCAGCGTGCGCGGACGGAAGTCCGGCTCGCCGCCGAGCTGCACGATGCGCTGGGCGATCAGGTCCGCGTGGGCGGCTTCCTCATTGGCGTGCACCAGGAACTCCGCGGCGATGGCGGGCGACTCCAGGCCGTCGGCCGTGAAGTAGTGGCGCTTGTAGCGCAGCACGCACACGAGTTCGGTCGCCAGCGCGTCGTTCAGGAGCTTGACGATCGCATCGCGGTGCGGGCCGTACGCCGGCGTCACGGCGCCGTCGTCGAGGTCCTGCGTGGCTGCGTACTGCAGCGCCTTTTCGTCGAGGGCGAGCGTTTCGCCTGCAGTTGCCGTTGTCGTGGAATTCGGGGTGTTCATGGGGGCGCCCGTGGTGTTGTTCGTTGTGTGGATGTCCCGGCGGGACCGGCGGGTGGCGGTGTCACCGCCGGGCCCGCGCCGGTCCTGCCGTCAAAGTCAGGTCATACGCCGGATCGGGCCGGTGGTTCAATAGTCGCGGCCACGGGGGCGGCGGGCCAGCATGCACAGCGTGGCCACGAAGGCGCCGGCGGCGGCTGCGATGGCGAGCGACTTGCCAGGCTGCTCCGCCACGTAGCGGGCGGTGGCGTCGGCAGCCTGGTTCAGCTGGCGGCGTGCGCGGTCGCTGGTGTCGGCGCAGTAGGCGATGCCGCGGGAAGCCAGGTCCTGGGCGCGGGCAGCCAGGTCGTCGATCAGCGGATCGACGTCGTCCTTCAGCTCGCGGACCTTGCGCTCGGCCTTGTCCAGGGTCCTGTTGGCGGCGTTGCGCGTGGTGTTCACGGCGTCCTTGGCGGTATCGAGCACGTCGTCGGCCACGTCGTGTGCGGTGTCGGTGGCCTTGTTTGCAGTGTCGGCGGCCTTGTCGGCGATTTTTTGCGATTCCATTTTTTTGGTTCCTTACCGGTGGGATTGGCGAGCGGTGCTGCGGGGATCAGCCGCGCTTGAGCAGGCTCAGCACGAAGGTGACGACGGCCATGATCACGAACACGAAGAACAGGATCTTGGCGATGCCCACTGCGCCTGCCGCGATTC
This sequence comes from Acidovorax sp. PRC11, assembly GCF_031844105.1. Classification (NCBI taxonomy): domain Bacteria; kingdom Pseudomonadati; phylum Pseudomonadota; class Betaproteobacteria; order Burkholderiales; family Comamonadaceae; genus Acidovorax; species Acidovorax sp. PRC11. The sequence continues at coordinate 246,855 of NZ_JAUZUQ010000008.1, forward strand.
CGCCGAAACCGAAAAGCGCGGCGATCAGGGCGATCACCAGAAAAACGACTGCGTAGTGCAACATATCCTTCTCCTCTTGGACCGGCGGACCGGCGGGTGGTTGGTCGGTGGCGCTGTCGCGTTGGCGCCTGGGGTCCACTGTAGGTTTGCCCGCATGCGGCAGGTGCCGGTCCCCGGCGCGCAGCGCTGTAGGACGCAGCCGTCAGCGCGCGCACCTGCACCACCGCGCAGGGCGCTGGGGCTCGGCGCAACGCAGTGCGAGGCAAGAACGGAGGGGAGAAGGGCGCGCCGGGTGGCCGCCGAGGAGCACGTGCGGCGGGCGCCGGGCTGGAGAGCCGGCGCCGCGCGCCGGGATGCTCAATGCACGACGGGCAGCACCGCGGACACGAGGGTGCCCTCTTTCGGCTCCGACGTGACGGTCAGCCGGCCGCCGGCGGCCTCCACGCGGTGCCGCATCCCCATGAGCCCGTGGGCCGAGCTGTGCACCTTGCTGGTGTCGAAGCCTTCGCCGTCGTCGCGGATCTGCACGGTGACGTGCGTGGGGTAGTTGTGCACCGCCACCAGCACCTTGGAGGCATTGGCGTACTTGCCGATGTTGGTGAGCGACTCCTGCACCATGCGGTACACGGTGAGCTGCACCGACTCGGGCAGGTCCACCGCCTCGAGGTTGAGGTCCACCTCCACGTTGCTGCGCTGCTCGAACTCGCGCGCCAGGATCTCCAGCGATGCGGTGAGGCCGAGGTTGAACAGCGACGACGGCCGCAGGTCCTCGATGATGCGCCGCTTGAGGGCGATGCCGCTGTTGAGGGTTTCGGTCAGGTGCTTGAGGCGTTCGGCGATCTCGGGGGCCTGCGCGTCCACCTTCGACTTCAGCCGCGCCACATCCAGCTTGGCCGCCGTGAGCAGCGCGCCGAGTTCGTCGTGCAGCTCGCGCGCCAGGTGGCCGCGCTCGTCCTCCCGCACCTGCTGCAGGTGGTTCGCCAGTTCGGTGAGCGATGCCGTGCGTTCGCGCACCAGGCCTTCGAGCCGGTCGCGCTCGCGTTGCAGCGAGGCCTGCTCGCGCTCCTGCGCCGTCTGCAGCGCGCTCGCCTGGCGCAGGTACATGTAGAAGGCCAGCAGGCCGATGACGACCACCGTGGCGATGCCGATGCGCGAGAGCGTGAGCGAGTGCAGGATCTCGTCGGTGTGGTGCGTGGACTGGTCGATGCTGCGCTGCGTGAGCCGGCCGGAGAGGGTGCGGATCGCATCCATGTTCTCCTTGCCCACGTCGGTGGAGAGCACGAATTTCCAGGCATCGTCGTTGTTCTGCCGGCGCAGCCGCAGGCTCAGGTCCAGCTCGGACATCTTGCGCGCGATCTGCCGCGAGAGCTGGGTGAAGTCCTCCTGGTCTTCGGGGGATGCCCGGTAGATGCCGCGCAGCTCCTCGAGGTTGGCGTTGATCGTGGCCGCGGCCTTCTGGTAGGGCTGCAGGTAGCGCTCGTCGCCCGTCAGCAGGTAGCCCCGCAGGCCGGTTTCCGCATCGAGCATGTTCTCCATCATGCGGCTGAGGGCCGAGCGCGTGGCATACGTGCTCGACAGTGACTGCACAGCTTCATTGGAGCGTGCGTAGCCCGCCTCGTTGATGCCAACCAGCGCAGCGGCTGCCAACAGTGCCAACGGCAGGCTGACGGCCATCTTGCGAAAATTGGACCAGCGCATATGTATGTTTCTCCGAAAGACTAGCGGGCGAAATCTGGATAATGTCACCGGCCGGCAGCAATCGCCGCAGGCACGCTCCCGCAACGGTGGAATGGCCACCTGACCAACGATGGGCAGCCTTGCTGCCTCTTGAAAGAACTATCAATGATCAAGATCGGCATTGTGGATGACCATGCGATTGTCCGCTCGGGATTGCGACAATTTCTGTCAGAACATGTAGACCTTCGCGTCGTGGGCGAAGCGTCCAACGGCCGCGAGGCCATCGACCTCGTGCGCAACCACGAGATCGACGTGCTGCTGATGGACCTGTCCATGCCCGGCCAAAGTGGACTCGACGCCCTGGCCATGCTCCGCGCGAAGGCGCCGGACATGGGCATCCTCATCCTGAGCGGCTACCCCGAGGAGCACTACGCCATCAACCTCATCCGCCAGGGTGCGAGCGGCTACCTCAACAAGGAATGCGACCCCAAGGAGATCGTGGAGGCGATCCGCACCATCTCGCTGGGCCGCCGCTATCTCACGCCCGCCGTGGCCGATCTGCTCGCGCAGCAGCTCAACCGCAAGGACGACGCGCCGCCGCACGAACAGCTCTCCGAACGCGAGTTCCAGGTGTTCCTGAAGCTGGCCAAGGGCGAGACCGCGGGCGACATCGCCAAGTCGCTGTCCCTCAGCGTGAAGACCGTGAGCACGTACCGCACGCGGCTCATGGAGAAGATGGCGCTGTCGTCCAACAGCGACCTGACCTACTACGCGCTGAAGAACAAGCTGATCGATTGATCTGCCCCCGGGGTGCCCGCGGCGCCCCGCGCTTCCATCGCGCCCTTGCGCAAGCCGCCCTGGTGGCCGCCGGGCGCGAGGAAAAAGACCCCGGACGGGAAACCGTCCGGGGTCTTTGCATTGGGGTCCGCAGGGTGGAGCGGAATGCTGGGCGCGAAGCCTTCGCTCCAGGGCGGGCTTCGCGCGGAAACGATTGCGCGGCTCAGGCGCTGCTGGCCGATTTGCGCAGCGTGCCGTGCTCGACGCAATACTCGACGAGCGCGTCGATCTCGTTGGATTTGTCGAAGACGGCATCGACGCCGAGCTGGGCGCAGCGCATGCGCACGTCCGGCGTGGCGTAGTTGCTGAGGACCACCATCTTCTGGCGCGGGCCGCGCGTGCGGCAGGCCGCGAGGACGCCGAGCCCGCTGCCCTGGCGCAGGAACAGATCGACGATGGCGAGATCCCACTGCTCAGGGTGGCTGGCGAGCCACTCCTTGCCTTCGTCTTCCGTCTCGGCGACGCCCACGGCTTCGACTTCCGCCAGCTCCTCCAACGTGCCGATCAGGTTCTCCCGGATCGTGGCGTTGTCTTCAACAATATAGGTGCGCAGTTTCACTGTGGAGCCTGGTCCGTATCAGGGGCCGGATGGGGGGATTGATCACGGCTCTACTTTATAGAGAGAGAGCCGGCATTCTGCCAGCAGCAGGGTGTTACCCCGGTAGGATTTCTCCTACCGCTGTCGGGTGGCCGGGGTGGCCGTTCCTGCAGACCGGGCATGCAGGGTCCCGGTGCGCGCGCATCGCCGTCCACTCCATCGAGAGTCCATCCAGCATCAGCAGCCGGCCCGCGAGCGAACGGCCCACGCCGGCCAGCAGCTTGAGCGCCTCGGCCGCCTGCATCGCGCCGATGATGCCCACCATCGGCGAGAACACGCCCATCGTGGAGCACCGTACCTCCTCGAAATCGGCATCGGGCGGGAACAGGCAGGCATAGCAGGGCGCATCGGGCACCGCGGGCTGCACCACGGTGATCTGCCCGTCGAAGCGGATCGCGGCGCCCGCCACCAGCGGCACGCCGTGGCGCACGCAGGCGGCGTTCACGGCCTGGCGCGTGGCGTAGTTGTCGCTGCAGTCGAGCACCACGTCGGCCGTGGGCACGTGCGCATCCAGCCAGGCGGCGTCGGCGCGCAGCGGCAGCGCATCGACGCGCACCTGGGGGTTCACCGCGTGCAGGGCCTCGGCGGCCGAGGCCACTTTCGGCTGGCCGATGCGCGCCGTGGTGTGGGCGATCTGCCGCTGCAGGTTCGTGAGGTCCACGGTGTCGGCATCGACCAGCGTGATCCGGCCGACGCCTGCCGATGCGAGGAAAAGGGCGGCCGGCGAGCCGAGACCGCCCGCGCCGATGAGGAGGGCATGCGCCGCCAGCAGCCGTTCCTGGCCCTCGATGCCGATCTCGTCGAGCAGGATGTGGCGGGAATAGCGCAGGAGCTGGTCGTCGTTCATGGAGGGAAGTGTGCCGGGGCGATGATGCGGCGATCGGGCGCGGGGCCGGTGCCGCGGAAGACAGCAAAAAGCCGGGCTCCCTGCGGAGCCCGGCCTGTGGATGAGCGCCTGCGGGCAGGCCGGAGATCAGTTGTCCTTCTTCTCTTCCTTGCGCTCGGTCTGCGTCTTGCTCGCGACCACGGGCTGGCCCTTGAGCTGGTTCAGCGCCTGGGTGAGCTGGAAGTCCTTCTCGGTGCCGAACTCCGGCATCTTGTTGCGCTCGGAGGCGGGCTTCTTCGCCTCTTCCTCCAGGCGCTTGCGGGCTTCCTCGCGGGCCTTCTCGCGGGCGGCGTCCTTCTGCTCCTCGCCCTGGCCGCTGGTCAGGTGCTTCTCGAGGTCGGCCTCGCGCATGCGCAGCGCGGCGTACGGATCGCCGTCGGCGCTGTCGTCCACCATGACGTCGGGGACGATGCCCTTGGCCTGGATGGATTTGCCGCTCGGGGTGTAGTAGCGGGCGGTGGTGAGCTTGATGCCGGTGTCCGGGCCGAGCGGGCGCACGGTCTGCACCGAGCCCTTGCCGAAGGTCTGGCTGCCCAGGATGGTGGCGCGCTTGTGGTCCTGCAGCGCACCGGCCACGATCTCGCTCGCGGAGGCCGAGCCTTCGTTGACGAGCACCACGAGCGGCACGCTCTTCAGCGCCGCCGGCAGCCGCTTGAGCGGATCGCCGCTGCCACGGCGCTGGTAGAACTCGGGCGAGGCCTTGTACTCGGCCTTGCTCTCCGGGAGCTGGCCGTTGGTGGACACGACAGTCACGTTCTCGGGCAGGAACGCGGCGGAGATGGCCACGGCCGCGTCGAGCAGGCCGCCCGGATCGTTGCGCAGGTCGAGCACCATGCCCTTGATGTTCGGGTCCTGGCGGTAGATCTCCTCGACCTTGCGCACGAAGTCGTCCACCGTGCGCTCCTGGAACTGCGACAGGCGCACCCAGGCGTAGCCCGGCTCGACGACCTTGCCCTTCACCGACTGCGTCTTGATCTCCTCGCGGGTGATCGTGACCGGGAAGGTGCGGCTCTCGTCCTTGCGGAACACGGTGAGCGTCACCTGGGTGTTGGGCTCGCCGCGCATCTTCTTCACGGCTTCGTTGAGGGCCAGGCCCTTGACCGCCGTGTCGTCGATCTTGGTGATGAGGTCGTTGGTCTTGAGCCCGGCGCGGAAGGCGGGGGAGCCCTCGATCGGCGAGACGATCTTGATCAGCCCGTCTTCCTGCGTGATCTCGATGCCCACGCCCACGAAGCGGCCCGTGGTGCCTTCGCGGAATTCCTTGAAGGACTTCTTGTCGAAGTACTGGGAGTGGGGGTCGAGGCTCGACACCATGCCCGAGATGGCATCGGTGATGAGCTTCTTGTCGTCCACCGGCTCGACGTAGTCGGTCTTGATGAGGCCGAAGACCGCCGAGAGCTGCTGGATCTCTTCGAGGGGAAGCGGAGTCATGGCTCCGCGCGCGACGGTCTGCAGGGACACCGTGGTCAGGGCGCCGGCGAACACGCCGATCGACACCCATCCTGCTATCTTGAGTTTCTGGCCCATTCGGAAAACACCTTTGCCGGGTTCAAGGTTCAATATACACCCCCTTGGAAAGCACGGGCGGCGCGCAGTTCCGCGTCCTGCCGTGCTTTTGGGGGTTTTCTCGGGTTTTCCGCAGTGACGCGGGCCTGCCCGGGACTCAGGCCTTGCCCTGGGATGCCACGGCTGCCGCCGCCTTGGCCGCCGCCTCGGCATCGCCCAGGTAGTAGTGGCGCAGCGGCTTCAGGTCGTCGTCCAGCTCGTAGACCAGGGGGATGCCGTTGGGGATGTTCAGGCCGACGATGTCGTCGTCCGAGATGCCGTCCAGGTACTTGACCAGGGCGCGGATCGAGTTGCCGTGCGCCGCGACCACCACGCGCTGGCCCGAACGGATGGCGGGCGCGATGCGCTCGTTCCAGTAGGGCAGGACGCGGGCGACGGTGTCCTTCAGGCATTCGGTGAGCGGGATCTGCTCGGCGTCCAGGCCCGCATAGCGGACGTCGCCGCGCTCGCTGCGCGGGTCGGTGGCTTCGAGCGCGGGCGGCGGCGTGTCGTAGCTGCGCCGCCAGACGAGCACCTGCGCATCGCCGTACTGCTTGGCCATGTCGGCCTTGTTGAGGCCCTGCAGGGCGCCGTAGTGGCGCTCGTTGAGGCGCCAGCTGTGCTCCACGGGCAGCCAGGTGCGGTCCATCTCGTCGAGCACGTGCCAGAGGGTGCGCGTGGCGCGCTTGAGCACGCTGGTGAAGGCCAGGTCGAACCCGTAGCCCTCGGCCTTCAGGAGGCGGCCGGCGTTCTTGGCCTGTTCGATGCCGGTGGGCGTGAGGTCCACGTCGGTCCAGCCGGTGAAGCGGTTTTCGAGGTTCCAGGTGGATTCGCCGTGGCGGATCAGGACGAGTTTGTGCATGGTTGCAGGGGAAGTGGGAAGCTGTGGAATCGGGCGGGTCAAACGCCGCATTCTAAAATTGCGGGGTTTGCTTTCCCCAAGGACTCCCGTGAATTTCTTCATCGACAACTGGTATCTCGTCCTCGTCGCACTGGTTTCGGGCGCGATGCTGCTCCTGCCCATCTTCCGCGAAGCCGCGGGCGGCTCGCTCACCGCGGCACGCGCGGTGCAACTCATCAACCGCGAGAAGGCCGTGGTGGTCGACGTGTCGGAGCCCGACGAGTTCGCGGCCGGCCATGTCGGCGGTGCGAAGAACGTGCCCCTGGGCCAGCTGGAAGAGCGCCTGCCGCAGGTCGTCAAGAACAAGACCGTGCCGCTGGTGCTGGTGTGCGCCAAGGGCGCCCGGGCGCAGCGCGCGGTGGCCGTGGCCAAGAAGCTCGGCTATGAGAAGGCCGAGGCGCTCGCGGGCGGGCTCAAGGCCTGGCGCGAGGCCGGCATGCCGGTTGAAAAGGCCTGAAGCGGCACCACGTGCCACTGCATATCCCACGCAAGCAATCTTCCAGGAAGGCCGCGCCATGCAAACCGTCAAGATGTACACCACCGCCGTCTGCCCCTACTGCATCCGGGCCAAGCAGATCCTGAAGGCCAAAGGGGTGGACGCGATCGAGGAGATCCGCGTCGATCTCGACCCCGCGGCCCGTTCGCACATGATGGAGATCACGGGGCGCCGCACGGTGCCGCAGATCTTCATCGGCGACACGCACGTCGGCGGCCACGACGACCTCGTCGCGCTCGACGGGCGCGGCGGCCTGATGCCGCTGCTCGGCGCCTGAGAATCGGCGCCGGCCGGCGCTGCATAATGCGGCCCCGAGTGCTGCCCGCTGCGGGACCGCGACGTCCCCGGCGGGCTTTGTCCTACTCGGCCCTCTTCCCCGTTTCCGAATCGAAAGAACGACCCTCATGTCCGAAGAAAATCCCGTGTTCCAGATCCAGCGCGTGTATCTGAAGGATCTGTCCCTGGAGCAGCCGAACTCGCCCCAGATCCTGCTGGAGCAGGAGCAGCCCAACGTGGACATCCAGCTGGGCGTCGAGGCCGCTCCGGTCGCCGACGGCATTTTCGAAGTGGCCGTGACGGCCACCGTGCAGACCAAGATCAAGGACAAGACGGTGTTCCTGGTGGAGGCCAAGCAGGCCGGCATCTTCGAGATCCGCAACATCCCCGAGGACCAGATGGGCCCGATCATGGGCATCGCCTGCCCGCAGATCGTGTACCCCTACCTGCGCGGCAACATCGCCGACGTGGTGACGCGCGCCGGTTTCCCGCCCGTGCACCTGGCGGAGATCAACTTCCAGGCCATGTACGAGCAGCAGCAGGCCCAGGTGGCCTCCGCCGCTCCGACGCCCGGCGTCACGCAGTGATGCACGCCTGCGCCGCCGCGTGGCGGCGCACCCGGGAAGCCCGCTGGCGGCTTCCCGCGCGGGGCCGCCGCCGGCGCGGTCCCGCCCGATTCCCACATCCATGAAGATCATCGTGTTCGGTGCGGGCGCCTGGGGCACCGCCATGGCGCTCAGCGCGGCGGCGCATCCGGCCCGGCATGCCGTGACCCTCTGGGCGCGCGACGGGCAGCAGGCGGCCGCGATGCAGGCGGACCGCGGGAACCCGCGCTATCTGCCCGGCATCGCGTTTCCGCCGGGCCTGCAGGTGGCCGGCGGCGACAGCCTGCAGGCGCTGGCGGATGCCGCGGCCGATCTCGCCATCATCGCCACGCCCATGTCGGGCCTGCGGGGCATGCTGGAGCGGCTGCGCGGCAGCGCCGTTCCGGTCGCTTGGCTCTGCAAAGGCTTCGAGGCGGCGTCCCCGGGCGGTGATGCGCAGGGCCTGATGGCGCACGAGGTCTGTACCCGCGTGGCGCCGGAGCTGCGTTCGGGTGCCTTGAGCGGCCCGAGTTTCGCGCTGGAAGCTGCGCAGGGCCGGCCGACCGCGCTGGTCGCCGCGAGCCGCGATGCGGGTCTGCGCGACATGCTCGTCGAGGCCTTCCACGGGCCCACGCTGCGCGTCTACGCCAATGAAGACATCGTGGGCGTGGAAGTGGGCGGGGCGGTGAAGAACGTGCTGGCGATCGCCACGGGGCTGTGCGACGGCCTGGGGCTGGGCATGAACGCCCGCGCGGCCCTGATCACGCGCGGCCTGGCCGAGATGACCCGCCTGGGGGTGGCGCTGGGTGCGCGGGCGGAGACCTTCATGGGCCTCTCGGGCCTGGGCGATCTGGTGCTCACCGCCACGGGGGATCTGTCGCGCAATCGCCGCGTGGGCCTCGCGCTCGCGCAGGGATCGAGCGCTCAGCAGGCGGTGGAGTCCCTCGGTCACGTGGCCGAGGGCGTGTACAGCGCGCGCACCGTCGTGCAGCGCGCACGCCAGGCAGGGGTGGACATGCCGATCGCCGAAGAGGTGGTGTCGCTGCTGGACGGTGCCACCACGGCCACCGAAGCGGTGGCCCGGCTGATGGGGCGCGGCCCGGCGATGGAAGTGCCGGGTGGCTGAACCCCAGACGCGGCAAGGGCGCCCGGAGGCGCCCTGACATGGCCGGGGCCATAGGGTGCTTACAGCACGCCGAAGAGCATCAGCAGCAGGACGAGGGACAGAGGAACGCCGAGGAGCCAGAGGATGATGGGCATGGTCTTCTCCTAAAAAAGAGGTGGGTTGCAGATGGGTCTACCTTAAGGCCCATGCCCTGCGTGGATTGTGCGCGGGCGGCACCTGCCGGCGTAGGTGGGCGCCTTCCGCCCGCGCCGGACGTGCCCCGCCGGGATGCTGCATCCCAGGCGCCTGCGGCCTTTCTGGCGCGGCCGTGCGCCAGGCCGCGTTCCGCACGCCGCGCTAGAACTCCAGGTTGTCGATGAGCCGCGTCGATCCGATGCGTGCGGCGCCCAGCGCGACCAGCGTCCCCGCCCGGGAATCGCTGGCCGGCTGCAGGTCGCTGCGCTGCCGCACCACGAGGTAGTCGGGCTGCCAGCCCTGGGCACGCAGCGCCTCGCAGGCCGCCTGCTCGAGCGCGGGCCAGTCGGCCAGGGGCCGCGACAGCGCCGCGTCGGCCAGCGCCCGCAGCGCGCGCGGCAGCTCCGCCGCCTGAGACCGCTCGCCGCTCGCGAGATAGCCGTTGCGCGAGCTGAGGGCCAGGCCGTCGTCCGCGCGGCAGGTGTCGCCGGCTACCACGTCGATGGGCAGCGCGAACTGCTCGACCATGCGGTGGATCACCATCAGCTGCTGGTAGTCCTTCTTGCCGAACACCGCGGTGCCGCCGCCCGTCGTGCCGAACACGGCGGAGAACAGCTTCATCACCACGGTGCACACGCCGGTGAAGAAGCCGGGGCGGAATTCGCCCTCCAGCAGGTCGGCCAGGCGTGGATCGGGATGCACCTTGAAGGTCTGCGGCTCGGGGTAGAGATCCGCCTCGCGCGGCGCGAACAGGATGTCGCAGCCGGCGGCTTCGAGGCGTGCGCGGTCGGCGTCCCAGGTGCGGGGGTAGCTGTCGAAATCCTCGTGCGGCAGGAACTGCAGCCGGTTCACGAAGATGCTGGCGACGGTCGGGCCGCCGCATTCGCGGGCCCGCCGCACGAGCGAGAGATGCCCGTCGTGCAGGTTGCCCATGGTGGGAACGAAGGCGGGGCGGCCGCGGCCGGCGAGCGCGGCGCGCAGCTCCGCGATGGAATGGACGATGAGCATGGACGAAGTGCGGAGAAGGGACGGAGTCGGCGTTCTGGAAGGCGGGTGCTACCAGGCGTGGCGCGCGTCGTCGGGGAATCGGCCCGCCTTGACGGCGTGCACGTAGGCTTCGATGGCGCCGCGCACGCTGCCGGTGTCCTGCATGAAGTCGTGCACGAAGCGCGGCATGCGGCCGAGGTTCATGCCCAGCATGTCGTGGAGCACCAGCACCTGGCCGGCCGTGCCGCTGCCCGCGCCGATGCCGATGGTGTGGCAGCGGGGCAGCGCTTCGGTGAGCTCGCGTGCGAGGACGGCAGGCACCATCTCGAGCACCAGCATGGAGGCGCCGGCATCCTGCAGCTCGCGGGCCTGCAGCCGCAGCTGGCGTGCGGCGTCGTCGTCGCGGCCCTGCACGCGGTAGCCGCCCAGCGCATGCACCGTCTGCGGCGTGAGCCCGAGGTGGGCGCACACGGGGATGCCGCGCTCCACGAGGAACTGCACCGTGGGTGCCGTCCATCCGCCGCCTTCGAGCTTCACCATGTGGGCGCCTGCCTGCATCAGCGTGCAGGCGCTGCGCAGGGCCTGCTCGCGGCCCTCGGCATAGCTGCCGTAGGGCAGGTCGGCGATGAGCCAGGCGGTGCCCTGCACGCGGTGCAGGCCGCGGGCCACGCTGGCCGTGTGGTAGGCCATGGTGTCGAGCGTCACGCCGACGGTGCTGGGCAGGCCCTGGCAGACCATGCCGAGCGAATCGCCCACGAGGATGCATTCCACGCCCGCTGCGTCGGCCACGGCCGCGAAGGTGGCGTCGTAGGCGGTGATCATGGCGATCTTCTCGCCGGCTTCGCGCATCTGCGCCAGGCGCGGCAGGCTCACGGGCCGGCGCTGCGGCAGGGGCGATGCGGGCGGCAGGGTGCCGTAGGGCGTGGCGGTGGAAGAGGCCGGCGGCGATGTCGTGGTCATGGAGTCCTCGGGTCGCGAATGAGCCGCGAGTCTATGCGAGCGCGGGCCGGGCGGGGCGGCCCCGCCAGCACTCGCCATGCGGGCATTCGCGGGCGCATGCAGGGTATCCCATGGCTGAGCTGCCACCGCGGCCCTGGTTGCCGGTATGCTCGCGGCCCATGACGAATCCGTTCCAGCCACCCGCCGGCGTGTCCGGCGATGCCGATCTGCAGACCGTGGTGCGGGCCGACGTGGCCCGGGCCCTCGAGGAAGACGTGGGCGCGGGCGACCTGACGGCCGCCCTGATCGATCCCGCCCGGCGCGTGCGCGCGCGCATCCTGGCCCGGGAGCCGGCGGTGATCTGCGGCGCCCCGTGGGCCGAGGCGGCGCTGCGTACGCTCGACCCGGGCGTGCAGCTCATCTGGCACGTGCAGGAGGGCGAGCGCTGCGCTGCCGACCAGGTCGTGCTGGAGATCGAAGGCCAGGCACGCGCGCTGCTGAGCGCCGAGCGCACGGCGCTCAACTTCCTGCAACTGCTGTCCGCCGTGGCCACCAAGACCCGGCACTACGTGGACGCGGTGGCGGGCGCGCGCGCGCAGATCGTGGACACGCGCAAGACGCTGCCCGGCCTGCGCCTGGCGCAGAAGTACGCCGTGCGCATGGGGGGCGGCACGAACCACCGCATCGGGCTGCACGACGCGGTGCTCATCAAGGAAAACCACATCGCCGCCGCGGGCGGCGTCACGGCGGTGCTGCGCGCGGCCGCCGCCGTGGCCGCCCGGGCGCAGTTCGTCGAGATCGAATGCGAGACGCTGGAGCAGCTGGCCGAGGCGCTGGATGCCGGCGCCCGCATGGTGCTGCTGGACAACATGCCGCTGCCGATGCTGCACGATGCCGTGCGCCTGAACGCCGCGCACCCGGCGGGGCCGGCGATTCTCGAAATCTCCGGCGGCGTGACGCTGGAGGGCCTGCGCGCGCTGGCCGAGACGGGCGTGGACCGCATTTCCATCGGCACCCTGACCAAGGACGTGAAGGCGGTCGATTTCTCGATGCGCCTCCAGGACCTCTCCTGAGCGGCCCGGGCCGCGCCTTTTTCCGCCAAGACCACGGGGCCGCTTCACACCGGCCCGACCCACCATGACGACCGACAACGCCCTCGCCATCCAGCCCGTGGAATACGAACAGCCCGTCGCCGAGGGCAGCGGCGTGTGCTCCACACGCCATGCCTGGGCCCGCGTGCCGCCCGAGCCCGCGCCGGCCGAGCGCGCCGCGCTGAAGGACCGCATCCGCGGGCTGCTGAAGGAGCGCAACGCCGTGATGGTGTCGCACTACTACGTGCACCCGGATCTGCAGGACCTGGCCGAGGAGACGGGCGGCCTCGTGAGCGATTCGCTGGAGATGGCGCGCTTCGGGCGCGACCACGCGGCGCAGACGCTGGTGGTCTCCGGCGTGCGCTTCATGGGCGAGACGGCCAAGATCCTCTCGCCCGAGAAGACCGTGCTCATGCCGGACCTGGATGCCACCTGCTCGCTCGACCTGGGCTGCCCGGTGGATGCCTTCGGCGCCTTCTGCGACCAGCATCCCGACCGCACCGTGGTGGTGTATGCCAACACCAGCGCAGCGGTGAAGGCGCGCGCCGACTGGCTGGTGACCTCGAGTTGCGCGCTGGAGATCGTCTCCGCCCTCAAGGCGGCGGGCCACAAAATCCTCTGGGCGCCGGACCGGCACCTGGGCAGCTACATCCAGCGCGAGACCGGCGCGGACATGCTGTTCTGGAACGGCGCCTGCATCGTGCACGACGAGTTCAAGGCGCACGAGCTGGAAGCGCTGAAGCGCGAGCATCCGCAGGCGAAGGTGCTGGTGCACCCCGAGAGCCCCGCCGAGGTGGTGGCGCTGGCCGATGCGGTGGGCTCCACCAGTGCCATCCTGAAGGCCGCGCGCGAGATGGATGCGCGCGAATTCATCGTGGCCACCGACAACGGGATGATGCACAAGCTGCGCGCCCTCAACCCGGGCAAGGTGTTCCACGAGGCGCCCACGGCCGGCAACAGCGCCACCTGCAAGAGCTGCGCGCACTGCCCGTGGATGGCCATGAACGGCCTGGCCGACGTGGCGCGGGTGCTGGAAACCGGCGCCAATGCGGTGCACGTGGACCCGGCGCTGATCCCGCGCGCACGCGAGCCGATCGACCGCATGCTGGCCTTCACCGCGGCGCTGAAGGGCGGCCAGCCGGCCGGCGCGCTGGTGCCCCGCATCGGCGCGGCATGAGATGACATGACGGCCTGCCGCATCGATTTCGCCACTCCGCTGGAGCGCGGTGCGCCGCGGCTGCGCCGGGCCTTCGCGCAGCCGGAGGCGGTGCTCGTGGCCCACGCGCCGGGCGAGGTGCGGGGCGTGCTCGATGCGGTGGAGGCCGCCGCCCGGCGGGGCGCGTGGTGCGTGGGCTACCTGCGCTACGAGGCGGCAGCGGCATTCGATGCAGCGCTCGTCACGCATGCCGCCGACGGGCCGCTGGCGTGGTTCGCGGTGTATGGCGCCCCGCTGACGGCCGGCGATGGCGACGCGCATGCAGAGAGCGCTGCCGGCACCGCGCCGCAGCAGGCATCCGCCACGGCGGAGGGCTGGGCCGGGCTGGACCGCCCCGCCTTCGATGCCGCGTTCGGCCGCATCCAGCAGGCGATCCGCGACGGCGAGCTCTACCAGGTGAATTTCACGGCACCGCTGCGGGGGCGCCTCGAAGGCTCCCCGGCGGCCTTCTTCGATGCCCTGCGGCGCGCCCAGCCGGGCGGGTATGCCGCGTACATCGATGCGGGCAGCGAGCAGGTGCTGTCGGTGTCGCCCGAGCTGTTCTTCGATTGGCGCTCCGGGCCCGGGGGCGGCGACATCCTCGCGCGGCCCATGAAGGGCACGGCGCCGCGCGGCGCCACGCCGGAAGCGGACGCCGCCCATGCGGAGCACCTGCGCACGGCGCCCAAGGAGCGGGCCGAGAACGTGATGATCGTGGACCTGCTGCGCAACGACCTGTCGCGCATCGCCGAGCCGCACAGCGTGCGCGTGCCGGCGCTTTTCCGCACGCAGGCGCTGCCCACCGTGTGGCAGATGACCTCCGACGTCACGGCGCGCACGCGGCCCGGCACCGGCCTGGCCGACGTGTTCGCGGCGCTGTTCCCGTGCGGTTCGGTCACCGGCGCGCCGAAGGTGCAGGCCATGCGGACGATCCGGGAACTCGAAAGCGGACCGCGCTGCGTGTACTGCGGCGCGGTCGGCGTGGTGCGGCCCGGCGGGCCGGTGGGCGCGGGAGGCATCGCGGCCACGTTCAACGTACCGATCCGCACCGTGGTGCTGCGCGGGACCGAGGCGGTCTGCGGCATCGGCAGCGGGATCACCTCCGACGCGCAGGCGGATGCCGAATGGCGCGAGTGGCGCCACAAGCGGGCCTTCGTGGAGCGCGCGAGCCGGCCTTTCGAAGTGCTGGAGACGCTGGCGCTGGAGGGCGGGCACTTCCGCCACGCAGAGGACCACCTCGCGCGCATGGCCGGCACCGCCGCGCATTTCGGTTTCGCCTGGAACGGCGCGCGCGCGCGGGCCTGCCTGGACGGGCTGGCCGCGGCGCATCCGCAGGGGCGCTGGCGCACCCGCCTGCTGCTGGATGCCGCGGGTACGCCGCGCGCCGAGGCCTTTCCGTGTCCCGAGGTGGCGGTGCCGGTGCGCCTGCGCCTGGCCGATCGCCCGTTCGAGGCGGCGCACGGTGAATTCGTGCGCCACAAGACCACGCGGCGGGAGCACTACGCGGCATTCGCGCCCACCCGGCCGGGCGTGTTCGACACGGTGCTGTGGAACGAGGCCGGCGAGATCACCGAGGGCACGTTCGGCAACGTCGCGGCGCTGCTGGACGGCCGCTGGATCACGCCGCCGGTCACCTGCGGCCTGCTGCCCGGCGTGGGCCGCGCGGTGGCGCTGCGGGAAGGGCGGATCGCCGAGGGCATCCTCCGGCGCGAGGACGTGCCGCGCGTGCAGGGCTGGGCCTTCCTCAACAGCCTGCGCGGCTGGCTGCCGGCGGAGCTGGATACCGGCGCCTGACCGGCGCGGTCCTGCCGTCCGCCCGCGCCGGCGGACTTCGTTCGCGTGCGCGATGCTTCGCACGCAGGTGGTGGCCTTGGCGCGCCGGCACTACCTTTGCGCCATGGACCAGCGGCCGCGCGACAAGCAGGCCGTCGCCGCCGGACCATCTGCAGCCGGCAGGCAGCACGGTGGGTGCCGCACGGGGGCACCCATGCCGGGCACCGGTCCTCCCTGAACAACGACAAGGATTCTCCATGCCATCGCCTTTCGCGCTCGCGGCCCCCGACAAAGGAGCCGACCGCTTCAGTCCCTCCCCGACCGACCCGCTGGATGTCCTCCGCGACGCCGTCCGTGCGCTCGGGCTGGGCAGCGAGGAGGCCGACCGCGCCGCCGAGGATGGCGGCTGCGCGATCGACGACCTGCTCATCACGGTGGCCCCGATGCCGCAGCCCCCGTCGCCCGCCACGGCGGCGCAACCGGCCGGCCTGCCGGTGATGCTCACGGTGGTCATGCCGCAGCGCTTCGCCGAGATGGCACCCCAGGATGCTTCCGCATTGCTCGCGAATGCCCCGGGTCTGCTGGCGGGCTTCGATGCGGCGATCGGCTGCCTTCCGGAAGGAGAAGCCACGCTGCACCGCCGCATCGCGCTGCCGGACGACGACACCGGCGGGCAGGCGCTGGCCCGCGAAATGGTGGCCTCGGCGCGCCTGGCCAGCCTGGTGTTCGCGACCGGCGTGGCGGGAGACTGAGCATGGCCACGTCCATTTCCTGCTCCCAGCCCGCACGCACGGCGGGCGCTCCCCGCGGCCCGGAGGACCGGACGCCGGACGCCGTCGCCCGCACGACGTCCGACGCCCTCGATTCA